>JALNYY010000014.1 GCA_023229605.1 Methylobacter sp. | reverse complement strand
TTTTTTCCAGCAATTGCCTGATGCCTGCGCCCGCCAGCTCCAGCATTGCATCCAGTTCTTCTTTCCTGAACGCATGGCCCTCAGCCGTCCCCTGCACTTCAATAAACGCCGCGGCATCGTTCATCACCACATTCATATCGGTCTCCGCATTGCTGTCCTCGGCATAATCCAGATCCAGCACCGGCACACCGTTAAAAATGCCCACGGAAACAGAGGCGATCTGTCCGTGCAACGGGTTGGTCTTGATTTGCTTGCGTTTGAGCATTTTTTGCACCGCCAGCGACAGCGCGACAAAACCACCGGTAATCGCCGCAGTACGGGTTCCGCCATCCGCCTGCAGCACGTCGCAATCGATGGTGACGGTATGTTCGCCCAGCGCCTTTAAATCAATCGCCGCCCGCAGCGAACGGCCAATCAAGCGCTGAATTTCCAGCGTCCGACCGCCTTGTTTACCGTGACTGGCTTCCCGACCCATCCGGGTATGGGTCGAACGCGGCAACATGCCGTATTCGGCGGTAATCCAGCCTTCGCCCTTGCCTTTAAGAAAGCGGGGGACACTCCTGTCGACACTGGCGGTGCAGAGCACCCGGGTATCGCCGAATTCAACCAGGACAGAGCCTTCTGCATGTTTGGTAAAACCGCAGGTGAATTTTATGTCTCTTAGTTGATCAGGGTTGCGTCCGCTAGGTCTCATGTATATTCCGATTAAAATGAAAAACCGCACAGTATACCTGAACGTCGCGCTGTCCGGCCGCTCAATTTGCCGATAATCAACCTTCGGCAAGAGCCTTTTGCAATTCGGCAACCGATTGCGGACGGTTTTCCGGCTGCAACGCCATAGCCCAGTCGATGGCTTTCAACAGATGTTCAGGAAATTTTCGTTTAAACGCCTTCACCGCAGGCACCAGCGTGTCCTGCCGCACCCGGTCCTGTGCGGGAACCGGCGTTTTAAGCTCCAGGCAATTGCGCATGCTCGCGCCGACCGCATAAATGTCCGTCCACGGCCCCAGCTGGGCGCTCAGGTCATGCTGCTCTATCGGCGAGTAGCCTTTGGTTAAAACCTTGCTTTGCTTGTCCAGATGCGATTTCGGAAAGCTCTGAATCGCGCCGAAATCCAGCAATAACGCATCGTTGCCCGGCCGCACCAGAATATTGGCGGGCTTAATGTCGAGATGAATAAACTGCCGGCTATGAATATGACCGACTCCCGCCAACAACGAGTTGAACAAGGTCAGCAAAAAATCTTCGGAAACAGCCTGCGATTTATTTTTTAACAGCTTATTCAGCGTAAGCCCATAGTCGTAAGTCATCACCATATAAACGGTGGAATTGGCTTTAAAAAAACCGATAACTTCGACAATATTAGGATGTTTCAGCCCGGACAAAACCTTGGCTTCCTCAAAGAACAACACCCGGCCGCGCTTGAATAACGCCGCGGATTCTTCGCTGTTGGCGACGACCACATTGTTCCAGGTTCGGTGGGCGAATTTCCGAGGCAGATATTCCTTAATCGCAACCTGAACCTGATCCGCTATTTGCCGGGCCAGATAAACGGAACTGAAGCCGCCGTGCGCCAACTCCCGCTCAATGACATACTGGTCTATAATGGTGCCGGTTTGCAGGTAATTCCACTCTTTGGGATAGGTCTGCGGATCGTAATATTCAGCCATCGTGTTGTGTGTTTGTACGTAAGCCCGTTGATTATAGGTGAAAAATGATTAGAAGCATGACCGCATTTGCCGGCAATGAAACAGAAATAGGCGACTTAACCATAAGCTGTGAATTGCGCTCAGTCAATCACCGTTACTGCGACATCAGCTTAAAGCTGCCGGATCGCCTGCGTTTTGTCGAAGCCGACCTGCGCTCAGCCATTGCCGCCAAGATCAGCCGAGGCAAGGTCGAATGCTCATTGAGCTACAAAAAACAGGCTAAAAGCGGACAAAACTTCATCATCAATACCGATGCCGTCACCACTCTGCTTGCTGCGGCCTCTGCGATAGAACAGCAAATGCCCGCTCCCTTGTCTTTTTCGGCGCTGGATGTACTGGCGTTTCCCGGCATCCAGCAGGAACCGGATATTGATAAAGAGCAACTCAGCCAGGGCATTGCCGCCCTGGTCGATCAAACGCTGGCGCAACTGCTGGACGCGCGCGAAAGAGAAGGCGCCCAACTTAAATTCCTGATTGAAGAGCGTTGCGCAAAAATGCTCAGTTTCATCGTGTCGGCGGGCAAACGCATGCCGGAAGTGCTGCTGCTGATTCGCAATAAACTGAAAGACCGGATTACCGAGCTGGTCGCGCAGCCCGACTTCGACCGTCTGGAACAGGAGCTGGTGCTGCTGGCTCAAAAACTGGACATCGCCGAAGAGCTGGACAGACTGGAAACCCATATCACCGAAGTGTTGCGGGTGCTCCAGCAAAAAGACCCGGTCGGCAGGCGGCTGGATTTTTTAATGCAGGAGCTGAACCGCGAAGCCAATACCCTGGGCTCTAAATCGGCCGACAAGGAAATGACTAAAATAGCAATAGAGCTTAAAGTGCTGATCGAGCAAATGCGCGAGCAGATACAGAATATTGAGTGATGGGTTGCTCTGTCTTAATCCACGTATGAATCAAAAGCGGCTTTCAGTTAAATTAAATCCGACAACGACAGTCAGCTTACGGCCCAGGCCGTGTCAAAACGTAAAAATACGCCAAACTGATCCAGCAAACCCCATTGGCGCTTGGCCAAAGCGAGTACAGACGGACTGCAGAAAGCAGTTTATTGAGTTGAGTCAGAATAGATATTTTAAAATGTATTTCTTTAAGAATCGACTATTGAGGGTTTGATATATCCTGGGTTACAAAACAAGAGCATTCCTCATGCTCCCAGCGTCTGACGCGGCGCTGGTGACTTGTTGTGCATTGATCTTTCATCGCGCAAACCTGGCAACCTGAACTCCAATACGACTTATACTATGGTTTGCGTTTTGACACACCCTCGGCCCCCTTGCAGACATTCAATCCAGATTTCCAAATGGCAGCGTACGCACGGAAAGCGGACAGTCGATTCTAGCGAACCAACTGGCACTACCGGTCGTTACTCTTGATAAAATCCGTTATCAAGAGTAAAAAACGTGATCATTTGTCTCAAGCAGTAGCAATCAGACCCTAAACGGATTAGCAGCGCTCCAACTATTGCCAACCGCCACCAAGCGATTTATAAAGATCCACCATTGCGCTAATTTGCTTCTGTTTCGTTTCAATTAGCTCTTTTTTGGCGTCCAAGGCATCCCTTTGAGTTAATAACACCTCCAGATAGTCTGCACGAGCAGATATGAATAGCTGGCTAGCGACATCGATTGACTGTACGAGCGAATCCACTTGATTTCTCTTAAGCTGATAATTTTTCTCCAGATTATCGATATTCGAAATTTGATTGGATACTTCAGTGTAAGCATTGAGTATGGTTTGTTCATACTCATAAGCCGCCTGTATCTGCTTGGCATTCGAATTTTTATATTCCGCTGTAATGGCATTCTTGTTTACCAGCGGAGCCGCCAACTCTCCTGCAATCGAAGCCGCTAATGACTCCGGCGTATTAATCAAGTATTTAAGAGCAAAAGCTTCAAATCCTATCCCGGCTTTTATGCCGAAGGATGGATAGAAATTGGCTCTAGCCACCTCTATATTCAGGTCCGCTGCCGATAGTTCAAGCTCCGCTTTTCTTATATCGGGCCTGTTTTGCAGCAATTGCGACGGAATGCCAGACTTAAGCACTTTGGGCTTGATATCCATAAAACCGGTTGAAGCCCGTTGGATAGGCTGCGGCGTTCTTCCTAACAAAAAGTTGATTCGATTTTCTACCACAGTGATCTGCTGCATTATTTCGTACTTTTTGCTTTGGTTTTTCGCGACCTCGGCTTGGTAGCGTTTGACTGCAAGCGAATTGGTCCTTGCAAACAACTGAAGTTGCTGCACCATCTCCAAACCGTTTTGCTGAATAGCAATATTTTGTTTCAAGTTCTCAAGCTGGTTGTCCAATGCAATCAACTCATAGTAGGCATGAGCAACTTCGGCAACCAAGTTCGTCACTAAAAAGTTTTTTCCTTCCTTGGTGGCCATATATTCCAGCACAGCCACCTGTGTCGCATTCCTCAACTTTTTCCAAACGTCAAGCTCCCAGGTTGAAAACAGGCCGAATTGATAATTACCCAAGAGCGTAGGAAACGGTTGGCCGTTCGCCAATGTCAGACCGTCTTCGACCGCTCCGCTGCGCGTATATTTGCCGACTTTGTCGCCATCCGCTCCGGCACCGATGTTGACAAACGGCAAATATGCCCCTTTGCGCGCTTGAATTTCGTTTTCCGCAACGTTGATACGCTGCATTATGATGTTGACTTCCTTGTTATTGGCGACCGCTATGTCGATTAAGCCCAATAAATTCGGATCATCGAAAAACTCCTTCCATTTCACAGTGGCGGTATTCATCTTTTGCGTAAGACCCGGTCTAAAGCTGTCGGGAAGATTCAACTCGACCTTTTTGGTTGTCATTTCCGGAATGCCGCAGGCCTGCAACATCAGCGCCGCCACGCATAAGGAAGTAAGACGAAATGCTTTAGTCGTAGTCATTTTCATCCCCCGCAGCGAAGTGAATAGTTTCCGATAACGGGTCAAGATCTTCGTTTTTAATTAAGGATTTTCCTTCTATCATTTTGGCAAAAATATAATAAAGTCCTGGAATAAGGATGACACCAAACACGGTACCGAAAATCATCCCGCCTAAGGAAGCAGTACCGATCGTTCTATTACCGACCGCTCCAGCCCCTGTTGCCATCGCTAAGGGTATCAACCCGGCAATAAACGCAAAGGAGGTCATCAAAATCGGCCGAAAACGCGCTTTTGCGCCCTCGATTGCGGCTTCTTTAACCGACATACCCTGGGCTTGTTTCTGCACCGCGAATTCCACGATCAATACCGCGTTTTTGCCGAGCAAACCAATGAGCATCACCAGCCCCAGCTGAGAATAGACATCGTTGGCAAGACCCAATGTTTTCAGCAGGAAGAAAGCACCGAAAATACCGGGGGGCAGGGAAAACAACACAATTAGCGGTAACAAAAAGCTTTCGTACTGTGCAGCCAGCACCAGATAGACAAACACGATAACGACCACGAAGATCTCTATCGCCTCAGTACCCCGGCGGGCTTCGTCAAACGTCAAGCCTTCCCAGGCGACGTCAAATCCTTTCGGTAAAACTTCGGCGGCGACTTCCTTAATCGCCTTGATGGCCGCGCCGGTGGTATACCCGGCTGCCGGCTCGGCGCGGATAGCGGCGGAATTGTAGAGGTTATAACGTGTGATCTCGTTGGGGCCTTGCCGTTTCTCCATGGTCATGAAGGAAGAATAAGGCACCATCTCTCCCTTGTCGTTTTTCACGTAATACTTCAACACATCCTCAGGGAAGCGCCGGAATTCGGGCAGGGCCTGGGCATAGACCTTAAAAAAATTATTGAAACGAATAAAGCCCTGCTCGTAGGTGCTGCCTATCATGATGTCCAGGTTATTCATGGCTTTGTCGATGGTAACCCCTTTTTGCATGGCCTGCTTATTGTCGATAACCAGTTCGTATTGCGGATAATTAGCCGCATAAAAGGTAAACAAGCCGGTCAGCTCCTTGCGCTTGCGCATCGCATCCATGAACGTGTGGTTAATTTTGTCGAACTCGAAGTAATCCGTATCTATAGTCTTGTCCAATAAGCGAAATGCCAAGCCGGATGCCGCGCCGTAACCCGGTACTGCCGGTGGTTGGAAAAACTCGATGACCGCGCCCATATCATGGGTTTTTTCCTCCAGAATGTGGATGATGTCCTGCACGGAATGTTTTCGCTGCGACCAATCTTTCAGGTTGATAATACAGGTGCCGGCATTTGAACCGCGTCCTTCGGTGAGCACTTCATAGCCGGCTAACGAAGAAACCGATTGCACACTGTCAATTTTTTCGGCTATCTCTTCCAGTTGCCGCGCCACTTTGTTGGTCACCTCGATGGTTGAACCGGGCGGCGTCTGAATGATCGCGTAAATCATGCCTTGGTCTTCACCCGGAATAAAGCCGGAAGGCAAGGATAGACTGACCGTATAAATACCGAAACAAAAACCGCCCAAAACCAAAAACGTCAGCAACCGCCGCATGACGACGACATTAAGAATTTTAATGTATCGCCCCGTGGCTTTTTCAAAAACGGCGTTGAATGCATCGATAAAATAGCCGATCGGCGTTTTCCGTTTCGGATGCCCATGGGTGTTTTTAAGGATCATCGCGCACAGAACCGGGGAAAGCGATAACGCCACGATTGCTGAAATGACGATCGACGATGCCATGGCGATACCGAACTGCCGGTAAAATACGCCGACCGGCCCTGACATAAAGGCAATAGGGATAAACACCGACACCATGACCAACGTGATCGCCACAATGGCGCCGCCGATTTCCCCCAAGACTTTTCTCGAAGCGACATAGGGGGAAACATGTTCGGCCTCCATTTTTGCATGCACCGCCTCGACCACAACGATCGCGTCGTCGACCACAATACCGATAGCCAGCACCAAGGCAAACAGGGTGATCAGGTTGATCGAGAGCCCGAATGCCGACATCACGGCAAAGGACCCGATCAGCGAAACCGGTACAGCGAGGAGCGGGATCAAGGTAGAGCGCCAGTCGCCCAGGAAAATAAAGACCACCAAGGAGACCAGCACGAACGCTTCCGCCAGGGTGTGCAGGACTTTTTCAATGGAAGCATCAACGAAGCGCGACACGTCGTAGTTGATTTCGTAGTCCATACCCTCCGGGAAGGACTTTTTCAACTCTTCCAATTTTTCCTTCACGTCCTCTATGATCTTTTGGGCATTAGTGCCGTAATTTTGCTTAAGCACGATGGACGCCGAAGGGTACCCGTCTTTATCGGAGTAAATATTATAAAACTCGCTGTTTAGATCGACCTTGGCAACATCTTTAATGCGCAGCATCTCGCCAGTCGGAGTAGCCCGGATAATAATGTCTCCATATTCTTCCGGCTTGTTGAAACGCCCTTTATAAACCAGCACATATTCTTTGGACTGGGCGGCCATGCCTGTGCTTTGGCCCAGTCGACCGGGACGTCCGATAATGCTTTGATCCCCGATGGCATCCATTACCTCGTCTACCGAAACGTTATAGGCCCGCATCCGGTCCGGATTCAGCCAAATCCGCATCGCATATTGGCGGGCGCCCAATATTGTTGCTTGGGCGATGCCGGTGATGCGCTGAATTTCCGGAATAACACTGACGTAGGCATAGTTAAATAAAAGCTTCTGATCGGCGTTTTTGTCTTTGCTGTACAGGTTGACGTACATGAGCATGCTGGGCTGGACGAAGTTCACGATCACGCCTTCCAACTGTACCAGTTTGGGCAGTCTGCTCATCATCTGATCCACGCGCGTCTTCACGTTAACCATCGCAATGTTAGGATCGACGCCCAGATCGAAATACACTTGAATGGTCGATTCGCCGGCGCTGGTCGCATCCGAAGTAATGTATTTCATGCCGGGTACGCCGTTGATGGCGCGTTCGATCATAATTAAGGACGATTGCACCAGTACATCGGCGCTGGAGCCGGGAAACGATAAATTAACCGTTACACGCGGCGGCGCAATATCCGGAAACTGGGCGATGGGCAAGGTTCGAATCGCCAGCACCCCCATGAACAGAAACACGAGCGATAACACGATCGCCATCACCGGTCTTTTGATAAATATATTAAACATGGCTGATCACTTATAAATAAAGGTTACTCGGTATACAATTCCAACTCTGAGCGAACCTTTTCGGGCGGCCTTAAATCGATCTGCACCTCTTCTCCGGAATGGACTTTGCGCAAGCCTTCGAGCAAAATCTTGTCATCGTCCTGCAAGCCTTCTTTTATGATAAACAGATGCGGTATATCGGCTTCGACCTTGACCATTCGCTGCTCCAGCTTGCCTTCTTTGTTGATGACATAAACATAGTTTTTATCCATAATTTCAAATACTGCTTTTTGCGGGATCAGCTGAGCGTTTTTGTAGGGCTTGTTCATTAAAATCGTGCCCGTCTCGCCATGCCTGAGCAGTTTGTCCGGATTAGGGAAGGTAGCGCGGAATTCGATATTTCCGGAACTATTATCAAAATCCGCTTCAATCGTCGAAATCTCTCCGGGTTGATTGAAAATTTTGCCATTTGCCATTCTCAGCTGCACTTTTTTCCGCTCTTCGTCATTTTTGTGCATTTTGAAATCTAGATATTCGGCTTCGGGGACGTTGAAATAGACCCACAACTTGCTGATGTCGGAAAGCGTAGTCAACAAATCGCCTTCATCGATAAGACTGCCGTTTCTAACTTGCAAAAGGTCCATAATCCCATCAAAAGGCGCATTGATGTCGGTGAAGCCCAAGTGAGTTTCCGCCAATTTCACTTCTGCATTGGCCTTATCTAATTTTGCTTTTGCTAAGGCCAACTCATTGGCTGATACGATTTTTTTATCCGCCAAACCACTAGTATTGAGGTATTCAATATTCATGGTATTCGCTTCGGCTTTCGCTTTTAACAATTCCGCCTGATAAATGTTGGGCATGATTTTGAACATGGGCTGTCCCTGATGCACCAATTGCCCCTCATCTACAAAGATATTCTGCAAATATCCCTTTTCCAAAGCACGAACTTCAATATGTCTAATGGCACGAATCTGACAAACATATTCTTTCGTGATAAAGGTATCTTCACGAAGCGGCGTGGTTGCCTCCAATTTAGGCGTTTCTTCGTGTTTTTCGGTCTTTGTTTGTTGACAACCACTTAATAGAGTGGCTATTAATACTAGAACTAGAGATGCTTTAGTGATCATTTTTTATGGTGCTTAGAGGACAATGAAACAAAAAAATTATTATTAATAATTAGTCTTTTGATAATAGAAAATGGTTATTTTTTCTTAGAATGATAAAACCCTATCTAGTATTAAATATAAGGTTATTTTGGCGCGCTTACCTACCCTATTTTTACGACTTTAACATCAGTAAAAATAAGGTTTCTATTAATATAATGGATACTTGTTTTTTCATAAATTAACATTAAATAAAATATCGCCACTAACAGGTGCTCGTAGCGAGTAAAAACGGTTTATGTTCATACATTCAACACCCAAAAATAATGCAAACTCAATGCCAATTTAATAAGTCATTGGCATATTAAGACTATGACAGATTATAGAAATCAAAAACACCTTAAATCGGTTTAAATAAACCGGTTGTTATGGTTTAAATGAACTACATAAACCCGTATTGGTAAGTGTAATTTTTCTGTTGTGCCGTACCGTGGTTTTTGCATTTGATCTTGTCCACGTATGACAGCATGGATGAATTAGTTAATTGGTTTTGATGCCTTATTTTCGGCATTTAAAATCATAAGACTTGTTGCCTGTTTCCAGGGTATTGCAATGGTGAGTGGTAATCCGGTCTAAAAGCGCCTTGGTCATCTTGCGTATCCAAACACTTGTACTTAATTACTGGACTTTGAATTGGTAGTGGTAATCAGCGGTAATCATCCCTGAAAACGACCGTTACCTCAACGTGATATGAGCAGTCAAATCCCAACTTTGGTTACATATCTATCGTAAACATCATTGACAGAGGCGCGCACCATATCATCGATTTTGACATTGGAATCTAGCGAGATATTTAAATTTTGCAGCATCCCATTATCCAGGCCGTAAACGCAACCATGTAAGGTCAAATCTTGGCTACGCTTCCAAGCATGCTCAACTATAGTAGTGCGAGCGATATTACGCACTTGTTCGATAACATTTAATTCACACAACAGTTTCCATTGAGCATTGAATTCTGTCACAGAGTTAAACAAAAAAGCATGACGTTCGCGCACATCCTGAATATGCCTTAACCAATTATCGATCAGGCCTAATGAAGTATTTTCCAATGCCGCTTTAATTCCACCGCAACCATAATGGCCAACTACTAAAACATCCTCAACCTTCAATACATCAATTGCATACTGGAGTACCGATAAACAATTTAGATCTGTATGCACTACTAAATTACCCACATTACGATGCACAAAGACTTCGCCAGGCTTAAGTCCAGTGATTTGATTGGCTGGCACTCTACTATCTGAACAACCTATCCATAAATATTTAGGCGTTTGAATTGCAGATAATTCCATGAAAAATTCGGGTTCTCTTTTAAGAATATCTGTTGCCCATACACGATTATTTTCAAATAGACGGCGTAATTTGGTGTTGTTCATACGTTATTGAAAGCACTAAAATATTTAACTAAAAAGATATTAACTGACCCGTATTTCTCATGCCCGCCGCAATAGCATTGATCGTCCGCAACAGAGGCTGCATGGCTGAGCTATCTTGGCCATTTTCATCTGCTTGGCGGCGGCGCGCATGTAAACTGCTGGACTCTTCGGCAATATTCAGCAAACTGAAATACATGCTGAAAGCGCGAATTACCTCCGTTAGCGTGCCGGGAGTCAGATTTCGCAGGCTGTTCATCATTTGTTCCCGCCGGTTTGCCGATCCGTTCCGTTGCAGCGCGGCAAACTGACGCTGCAACGAATCCACTATGCCTGCAACCTTGGACGTTGATTGGGTTTTTAATACCTGAGCCGAGACTCGGCGTAAAAGCTGAATGTTGGCGCGCAGTTTTTTGTCGTTATCGGTTGAATGAGTGGCCATTGTTATCCTTGACTCAAAATGTTCATTTGGCATTCGCGGACCCGTGCGGAAAATCCGTCTATCCCTATTTACACTTTATATTTTTCTTCCAAAATAGTTAAATAGAATAATTGATAAATTTATATAGATTTTTACTATACATGGCGCGCATTAATTACCAACATCTCTATTATTTCTGGATGGTCGCTAAACACGGCAGCATCAGCGCCGCTTGCGAAGAACTGCATTTGGCACAACCTACAGTTAGTACACAACTGGCCGTTTTTGAGCACAACATCGGCAGCAAATTGTTGAAAAAACAGGGGCGTAAACTGGTGTTAAGCGAAACCGGACAGGCTGTGTTTCACTATGCCGACGAGATTTTCAGCTTGGGCCGCGAACTTACCCATTTTCTGAAAGGCCGCAATACCAAACGGGGAATGCGTCTGAACCTGGGCATCAGCGATGCCCTGCCCAAGCTCTTGGCTTACCGGCTTATCGAACCATTGTTACGAGAGCCCGGGAACGTTCAGGTCCAGTGCTGGGAAGATAAAACCGAAAGACTGCTAAATGAATTGGCGTTGCACAGCATCGATCTGGTGCTCAGCGACGTGCCCGCCACCCCCGCCTGCGGCACCCGAGTGTTCAACCATTTTCTCGGCGAATCGCCGGTCGCCATCTTCGCAGCGCCCGATCTGGCCAAGCGTTATCGCAGCAACTTTCCGCGTTGCCTGAACGGCGCATCCTTTCTTCTTCCCACATCCAACACCGCTTTACGCCGTTCTTTGGATTTATGGTTCGACAGCTTGGAAATCAGCCCCAACATTCAAGCCGAAATAGAAGACAGCGCCTTAATTAAAACCTTCGGCATGGGCGGCAGCGGCCTGTTTTTTTCGCCCATAGCAGTAGCCGGCGCCATAGAGCAACAATACCGGGTCGAAATGATCGGTCTGGCCGAACCGGTCGTCGAGCGTTTTTATATTGTTACCGCCCAGCGCCAACTAAAGCATCCGTTGATTCATGTGATCTTGGAGCAGGCGCAAAAAGGGGTATTTGGCTTGCTCGGCAAATCTTGAAACCCTCGATTTTGACTGATATTGCCTGATGTCTATTTTATCCAAGCTATCCTTTTACCGGATCAAGTAATTTCACTTTTGTCTAAAGCTTGCTCGTCAGACCGGATATCGATATTAGCTTTGATTGCTCACCGAACACTCGGAGTTTTATTGTTGTGAGTCTCTTAGGGGAGATGGTTGCCAATCATTGCGTGTTTTATATGACCGCTTTTCAAGGTTAACCGGCCGTTCACTGGAAATTAGCGTCAGCCTCTTGTTGGCCGATTCCTGCCAATCAAGCAAACCAACAGATGCTATTCCTCTCGCGCACAGTTATTGACTGAACTCCAAGATCTCAAAAACGATCCGATAAATTAGCCCAGCGCCCCACCCCGCATTGACCTTGAAAGGATACTGAAAGGTTGCAATGTTAAACTCGTCCGCCGATACGTCCTGAAATAACCGGGTAGCCTCCGCTTGTTGCGGACTGTCATGATCGGTAAAAAATGTTAAAAGACGATAGATCTTGCAAGGTTAATGCTTGCACTGCCCCGGTCTTAACGTACAATTGCTAACCCTCGAAACTACCAGACCACAGAGTATAAGGAACACTAAAACCATGGGGATACTCAGCATATTGCTCTGGACTCCGGCTGCCGGGGTCTTGCTGCTGGCTTTAACTCCAGGCCGGAACGTTCAGCTGATCCGTTACATCGCGCATCTGTTTGCAGCTATCGCCTTTTTATTGGTCTGCTGGCTGCTAAGCATTTATAACGCGCACGATGCGGAATTACAGTTTAATGAGTTTTTTCCGCTTAATCCCCGGTTGGGCAGCGCTTACGCGTTGGGCATAGACGGCTTGTCGATGCCGATGCTGGTGCTGGCGACCTTGCTGACGTCGATAGCATTGCTGGCCTCATTCACCGTGTCCGGCAGCGTTAAGGGCTACCATATTTGCATACTGCTGCTTGAATTCGGGATGCTGGGCGTGTTTCTGGCGCAGGATTGGGCGCTGTTCTACATCTTCTGGGAAGTGACCCTAATCCCGCTGTTCTTCCTGATCGGCCGCTGGGGCGGCAAGCGGCGGCACATGGCCAGTCTTAACTTTGTGCTGTACACGATGGGCGGGTCGATTTTCATGCTGATCAGCTTGCTGGCGGTCAGCCAGTACGATCTTGAGCACGGCGGCTCGTTAATGTCCTCGATGCATCAGGCGGCGCAAGACATGCCCCGGGTGGAGCAGGTCTTGGTGCTGCTGGGCTTCGTGATCGGTTTCGGCGTTAAAATGCCGATTTTTCCGCTGCACGGCTGGTTGCCGCTGGCCCATGTCGAAGCGCCGAGCCCGGTCAGTATTTTACTGTCCGGTATTTTGCTGAAAATGGGCGCTTACGGTTTGATCCGGGCGGTGGTGATGCTGCCTGAGGCCGCAAAACTGTTGCAGCCGTTGCTGATTTTCCTGGGACTGTTCGGCATGCTTTACGGCGCCCTGCTGGCTTGGCGGCAAAGCGACCTTAAAGCCATGGTTGCCTATTCCTCAATCAGCCACATGGGCATCGTGTTGCTGGGTATCGCGACTTTGAATCAGATCGGCATTACCGGCGCGGTTCTGCAAATGACCGCCCACGGCCTGATTGCCGCCGCGCTGTTTCTGCTGGTCGGCCTGCTGTATGAGCGCACCCATACCCGCAATATTCAGGACTACAGTTCGCTGGTTCAGGTGATGCCGCGTTTTGCGCTGTTTATGACCTTGACCTTGCTGGCGGCGATGGGGTTGCCGGGTTCGGTCGGTTTTATTGCCGAACTGCATACGCTGATCGGCGGGTTTAGCTCAATGACCGGCGTCGGCTTAGGTCTGGGCCTGATGGTATTTTTCAGCGTCAGCATTTTAATCGGCGCCGCTTACGGGGTGCGCACGATCAGCCTGTTATTTACCGGGCCGGTAAAGCCGCAGATGCGGCAGATTGAAGACTTGAGAGTGCCGGAGCTGTTGGCCGCCGGCATACTGGTTGGGAGTGTTGTGTTGTTCGGCCTTATGCCTGCGCCGTTGCTCGATTTGTCCGCTGCAACCATCAGCCAGATGAACAGTGTGATCAGTCACCGGCTTTTATAGGATTAGCGATGCAACAGAATTCTTTAAAATTGCGCGAGCAGGTCGCCGCAGCGCTGAATAACCTGAACCATGTTCTGCCCGGGCAGGCGCCGATCCTCGATTTCGTGCATCACAATACCTTGCACGGCTTCCAGCATCTGCCGTTTGACGAGGCTCTGGCTGCATTCGAAGCCTTGAGCGGCATTTGCGCGTATCTTCCCGAAGCGAAAAACCGGGATTTTTACCGGCAGGGGCGTATTGACGACAACGGTTTGTCCGCCGCATTTGCGCAGTATCCGGACTTGCAGGCCGGGCAAATCGTTTGTGCATTGAAAGACAGGGCCATCGCCCGGCAGGATATTTACCGCATCGCGCTGTTATTCGATTTACAGGCGGTCAGCGTCAGCCAGTTGAACTGGCAAATAGAGGAATTGGCGGCGTTGGATGCGGTGCAGGCCGACGTACCTGAGCCGGTTCGGCGGCGTTTGCTCGCAGAGGGAGGCAATGTTATCCGATCATTATGGGAACGCATTTTAGCCAAGCTTGGATTGGAGCAGGCGGCTTTGCATCCGGAAAATATGCTGGATTTGTCGTTGGAACAGGCTGAAGAATGGTTGGCGCAAATCGACATTTCTGCGCGGGAGACTTTCGACAAGGCTCAAGACAGGCCGGCGGCATACATGCCGTCACCGGCGATTGCCGCATCTGTTCCCGACAGATTTTCGGCATACACACCATCCCTGGCGATAACACACCGGCAAATGCAGCAACAGGCGGGTGCGGCGCTGGATGAACTGCTGGGCCGGGAAATAGGCGGCAACATCAGTTTGCGCAGTTTCATTCTGGCCTTGACCGGCACAGACATACTCGATTCGATCAGGCCGCAACTGATACGCTTTTGCGCATCGGGGCTGGATGAAGGCGTGGCGGCGTGGCAGTTGCCGGGGCGCAACCGGCTGGGTCTTTATGCCGCCTGGCGGGCAACGGCAAAGTATGACGCAAACCCCTTTCTGCACGAGCTGCCGGACTGGCAACAGATTATCGCCGAATTACCCGAAGATGCAGTCGATGCCATCATCCTGCAACTCGACCACCTGGAAATACCGCAAACGCAATGGGAGGGCTATCTTCGCCGGCTGGCGCTGGAAATACCCGGCTGGTCGGGACTGGTCAACTGGCGGCAGCATCACCCCAATTATCATACCGCGAATGACGCTGAGCCGACGCTGGCCGATTATCTGGCGATACGCCTGACCCTGGATCGACTGTGGCTGAATCAGATTTGCCGCGACACCTGGAAAATCGAAGCCAAGCTCAGCTCTATCCACGGTTATTTTCGTAAAAATCTGTCGGAATTCATGGTGCGCAGCCGCCTGTACCAGGGCGGCTTGCCGGAATATCTGGCTCACCGGGCGGAATCGCTGACTTTACATGCCGGTTCCGAGCGTTATAACCGTAGCGACTGGCAGCAGCTTGCCGACCTGATTTGCACCTGGCAGTGCAGTCCGCTGGCGGATAAGCAGTCCGTCCATACACCGCATGGCAGCGGCTGGCGCTTGTTCCGTTTATGTCAGCATCTGGGGCTTGGCGCCGCAGACCTGCAACAACTGGATGCCAAAGATCTGCAAGCCATGTTGGCCGTGCTGGATGAATTCACCCCGGTTGAACGCAGCAAAGTCTGGCTGCTTGCTTACGAGCATCATTACCGGGAGAGTTTTTTGCAGGCCGTGCGCGCCAACCATGATCGCGGCCGCTGGGCAGAACGCCTGCAACGTCCGGACTCGCAGATCATCTTTTGCATGGACGATCGTGAAGAGGGTTTCCGCCGCCATCTTGAAGAACTGAATCCCGCTATTGAAACGCTGGGTGCCGCCGGATTTTTCGGCGTTGCGATGCATTACCAGGGTCTCGACGACAGCAAGCCGACGCCGCTGTGTCCGGTGGTGGTGAGGCCCGCGCATGAAGTCCGGGAAGCGCCCCGGCCGGGTGGCGAAACAGCTTTGTTCAGGCATAACCGCGGCCGTAAGCTGACTCGATGGCTTGCCAGCCAAGTTCACCAGGGCTTGCGCCGTAACCTGCTGTTGTCGCATCCGGTTATCGATGCGATTGCGCCGGTCGCGCTGGCCGGGTTATTGGCTAAATCGCTGTTTCCGAAATCCCAGCAAAGCCTGGTTTCCGGCATAGCCGGGCTGGCTGCGCCGGAGATCGAAACACAATTGCTGTTTACGTCTACGGATAACGCGACGGTTGCAACGCCGGAGCGTCCCAAACCGGGTTTCACCGACAGCGAACAGGCCGACCGGGTTGCCGGCTTTTTGCGCAATACCGGCCTGACCTACGGCTTTTCCGAGCTGGTCGTGCTGATGGGGCACGGTTCCGTCAGCCAGAATAACCCGCATTTGGCGGCTTACGACTGCGGCGCTTGCAGCGGCCGGCACGGCGGACCCAATGCGAGAGTATTTGCGGCGATGGCTAATCGCCCTGAAATACGCGGGCTGCTGGCCGAACGCGGCATTAATATTCCGCCGGATACCTGGTTTATCGGCGCGGAGCACAACACCTGCGACGAACAAATCAGCTGGTACGACCTTGATCAAGTTCCCGCCGAACGGCGATCCGGGCTAAAAAAATTACAGCAGGAATTACGGCATGCCCGGCAGATGTCGGCGCACGAACGTTGCCGCCGGTTGGCTTCGGCGCCGCGCAACCCGACGCCTGAACAGGCGCTGGCGCATATCGAACAGCGCGCCGCCGATTTCTCGCAGATTCGCCCTGAACTCGGCCATGCCACCAATGCCTCCGCCGTAGTGGGGCGCCGTTCTTTAACCCAAGGCGCATTCTTCGACCGCCGGGTATTTCTAATTTCCTACGACCCGACCCAGGACCCGGAAGGCAACGTGCTGGAAGGTATTTTGCTGAATGTGGCCCCGGTCGGCGCGGGCATTAACCTGGAATATTATTTTTCCACCGTTAATACCGAACGTTTTGGCTGCGGCTCTAAAGTGCCGCATAACGTCACCGGTTTTTTTGGCGTCATGGAGGGCGCGAGCAGCGATTTGCGCACGGGATTGCCGCAGCAAATGACTGAAATCCACGAGCCGATGCGCCTGCAGATTCTGGTTGAGGCCAAAACATCGGTGCTGGAGCAAATTTATCATCGCCAGGAATCCATACGGGAGCTGGTAGGAGGCGGTTGGGTGCATCTGAGCGCTAAAGACCCGGACAGCGGCGATATTTTCTCATTTCAGACCGGCGTGGGTTTCGTGCTTTGGCAAGCTGAGGCAAAAGACTTGCCGGTTCGCGACAGCTCGCCGGATTGTTACCGGGATCAAACGCTGCCGGTAGCGCCGGTGTTGATCAAACAGTTTGGAGCGGTGTAATGGATGCATTAGTCGTTTTAATTCCGTTAATGCCGCTGGTCGCCGCCTCGGTTATCGGCATGGGACATCTGTTTGGCGCAATCAGCGGCGAACGCGGTGAAAGCGTAACAGCCGATATTGCAAGCTGGGCGGCCATCATGTCCAGCCTGCTGGCCTTGACTCTGCTGGCGGCCGATTTACTGGGCAAGAATGCTGGCTCATATAGTGTGGGACACTGGCTGAACAGCGACACGCTGGACATACAGCTAAACTTTATCAGCACCGGTTTTAATGTCCGTCTGGCGGCGCTGTTTTCGGTGCTGTTAGCCATAGTCATCCACTTTTCGATTAACTACATGCACCGGGAAGCGGGTTATCACCGGTTCTTTTTTATCCTGAGCCTGTTTGCCTCGGCAATCCTGCTGCTGGTGCTGTCGGGTAATGCGGTCGGCACTTTTATCGGCTGGGAAGTGGCAGGATTATGTTCCTATTTTTTGATAGCCTACGGTTATGACCGCCCGGTTGCCGCCGCCAATGCGACTCGCGTTTTTGTCACCAACCGTATCGGCGACGCCGGATTTATTTTGGGCATGGGTTTGTGCTACGCCTGGTTCGACAGCGTCAACTGGACCGCTATCAATGCCGCATCCGCACAGATGACTCCAGGCGAAGCGGCCGCGATTGCGCTGTGTTTTTCGGTGGCCGCCTTTGCCAAATCGGCGCAGCTGCCGTTCACTCCGTGGCTGGCGAAAGCAATGGAAGGCCCCACGCCGTCGAGTGCGGTATTTTACGGGGCCGTCATGGTGCATGCCGGCGTCTATCTGCTCATATTGCTAAGGCCGGTTTTCGAACTTGCGCCGTTTGTTATGGCGATGGTCGCCGTAGCAGGCTTGGTCACGGCTGTTTACAGCTTTGTGGTTGGACTGACCCAGACGGATGTCAAAAGTTCGTTGATTTTTGCGACATCCGGCCAATTGGGCCTGATGTTTCTGGAATGCGGACTGGGACTTTGGCAGCTGGCCGGCTGGCATCTTTGCGCTCATGCGGCGGTTCGCGGCTATCAATTCCTGACCGCGCCGTCGCTGATGCATAATGTGCAGGGTTTGAGCGTAGACGGATGCAGGGAAGTCCCGCCGCGTAGCGTCCCTGCCTGGGTTTATATGGCTTCCTTACAGCGTTTCTGGCTGGATCAGATTGCCGACTGGGCGCTGGTCAAACCGGTGCGCGGCCTGGCGCACGATCTGAGCTATTTTGACGATCATATCGTCGATCGCATGATGGGCGCTCCTGATCCGGCTATCCGGGCAATATCGTCGCTGGCGCAACTGGAAGAACAGATGATTGGCGCGCACCTGGACAACGAGTCCGATAACTTCGCGCAGGGCAGCGGCCTTGCCGGAAAGCTCACCGAATGGACGGCGGCTATCCTGCACTGGTTTGAAGACCGTTTTGTATTGCGCGGCATCGGCAAAGATACAATCAGTTACGGCCGCCGGCTTGGACATATCGCCAATAAGTTTGAACAATCCGTGCTCAGGCCGCGTTATCTGGTGCTGTTTGTGTTTATAACATTGCTGGTTGCATTTTGAGGCTTTGATGGATATTACAGTTACCCCTTGGCCGGAATCGGCGGCCTTCCCCCTGCTCACTACGTTGACGCTGGTTCCTCTGGCGGCGATGATCGCTATCTTGTTTTCCCGGACATCGACTGCCGCGCTACGGTTCGGTTTTGCCGGAACGTTGTTGACGGCATTGCTCAGCATCTATCTGCTGACTGTTTTCGATTCCGCCAGCCCCGGCATTCACCTGGTTGAACAGGCGCATGTCGGCGGCCTCAGTTACCGTGTCGGCGTTGACGGAACTAACATTCTATTTATCCCGCTGACCGCCGTTTTAACCTTGCTGGCGTTAACTTATACCTTGATCACCCGGCATGTGACCGACCGGCTGTTTATCGCCTGCCTGTTGGGTTATGAAGCGGTACTGATCGGCGCTTTTGTCGCGCTGAATGTCCTGCAATTCTGGTTTTGGTGCGTACTGGAACTGGTTCCGGTGTCGCTGTTGACGATTCATGCCGGAACCGGACAAAACCGGCGCTGGGTGGTCGTGCAGTTGCTGCAATACTGGGGCAGCGGTTTGCTGATGACGCTGGCCGGCTTTATGTTGCTGGCTTTCGGCTTAATTGATTCCGCGCATCCGCTGACTTTCGACTGGGTGACGATAAAACAGAACAATGCTTATTTACACGATGAGGTGTTGATTTTTGTGCTGCTGTTCTTCGGATTTGCGACCCGCATGCCGTTATTTCCGTTTCACGGCTGGTTGCCGGTGTTGGCGGAACAAGGCACGGTCGCCAGCGCCGTCGTGTTCCTGGTGGGCTTGAAACTGGGCATTTATGCGGTCATTCGGTTCATTTTACCGATGGTGCCCGGCGTTGCCGAGCAATGGGCCGGATTTGTGGTGACGCTGGGGCTGATCAGCATTTTTTACGGCGCGTTGCTGGCGCTGATGCAAATCAATATCCGCCGGTTACTGGCTTTTGCGGTCATCAGCCAAACGGGCATGCTGGTCATTGGCGCATTCAGTTTTAACGCGAACGGCTTGGAAGGCAGCCTGCTGCTGTCGGTGGCATACGGCTTGGCGATGGCGGGGATGCTGTTCAGCGTCGGGCTGATTTATGAACGCACCCGCACCGCTTTTCTGCCGCGGTTGGGCGGACTGTTCGACACCAACGGCACCCTGGCATTGCTGTTTTTGATTTCAGCACTGAGCACGATGGTTATGCCCGGCACGCCGGGATTCGACGCGGCGCACTTGCTCGTCGAAGGGATTATTGAGGAAGACGGCTGGCTGCTCGCGATCGCTATTCTGGTCGGCAACGTCATGTCCGCCGCTTTCTTGTTATGGGCTTTCCAGCGAATCTTTATGGCGACGCCTAAACGCGCCGGACAGCCCTACAGCTGCTCGCACCATCCGGTGAGGAAGGAACGGTTAATTACCGTCGCGATTTGCCTGTTGCTGATCGGCACCGGCTTTTACACGACGCCGTGGCTGAATTTTATAGACCAGGATGCGACCGCTATCGAAAAGCAATATCCGATGCACAGCGATCAATCCGCCGACACCAAGGAAGGATCACATGAGTGATGCCAATTTTCCTGTTTTGAGCCTGATTATTTTTCTGCCTTTATTGGGTGCGCTTGCTGTCGCAGTGATCCGCAATGTCCGGCTGGCCAAAAATATTGCGCTGTTGTTTGCCGCCCTGGAATTAATTGCAACGCTGGCGGCGGTGCGGTTGTTCAATGCCGACCTGGGCAACAGCTTTCAACTGGTCGAACATCATGCCTGGATACCCAGCCTGAATATCGAATACCTGATCGGCATTGACGGCATTTCAGTGTTGTTTTTGCCGATGTCCGCGCTGTTGACATTAATGGCGGTCATCGCCTCGTGGAATTCAGTGCAGCATCTGACCCGTTTTCATTTCGCTTTATTGCTGGCGCTGGAAGGCATCACCATCGGCGTATTTTTGGCGCTGGATATGGCGCTGTTTTTCTTGTTCTGGGAACTGACCCTGCCGCCGATTTTCTTTTTGATCAGCTTATGGGGCATCGGTTCGGGGCGGCGTAGCGCGGCGATAAAATATACGCTGTTTATGCTGTTTGGCGGTGTGCCGCTGCTGTTCGCCATTATCGTACTGGCGGTTAACCACGCCACCGCAGTGGGCGGCAGAATTCCCCAAGACCTGGCTTTCAGCCTGCCGGTATTGCTGGAAACGCCATTGCCGGACAACTTGCAGGCGCTGGTGTTTTTATTATTACTGCTCGGTTTTGCCGTTAAAACGCCTTTGGCGCCGTTTCATACCTGGCTGCCCGCCGTCGCGATGGAAGGCCCTACGCAATTGACCGCCTTGTTGACCGGCCTGAAACTCGGCGCTTTCGGCATAATCCGTTTTGCGATGCCGCTGGCGCCTTCCGCTGCCGTTCAATACAGCTGGGTACTGGGCATACTCGGCGCGATCACGCTGGTCTACAGCGCACTGATTGCGTTGCAGCAAACCAATTTGCGCCGCCTGCTGGCTTATGCCAGCGTCAGCCATGTCGGGCTGGTTATCGTCGGTATCGCATCCTTGAATATGCAGGGCATACAGGGGGCGGTATTCCAATTGTTGAACTTCACGGTGATTGCCGGTTCCCTGATGCTGGTAGCCGGGTTTATCCAGCATCGGCTGGGCAGCACCGAAGTCATCCATCTGGGCGGCTTGGCTAAGGTGATGCCGAGGCTGACCTGTTTTTACTTTTTATTTGCGCTGGCCAGCATAGGGCTGCCCGGAACCTCCGGTTTCCCTGCCGAATCATTGTTGATTATCAGCGCCCTGCTTGCGCACCCCAGTATCAGCATTGCGGCCCTGGCCGGAGTGGCGCTTAGCGCCGCTTATATGCTGTCCTTTACCCGCCGCGCCTTCTTCGGCCCAGTTACCCAGGCTGGGGTCAGGCAGGTGCAGGATTTACGACCACGCGAATTGACGCTGTTATGCGTGTCGGCATTGTTAATATTGGGATTCGGTTTTTTCCCGAATAGCGTGCTGAAAACCAACCGGGCAACGGCGGAGGCTTGGCTGAACCGATTAATGAATCAGTCGGTATTGGCGAGTGAGGCTGGACGGGATTAATAGATGGGCGGCACTAATTCGCTATAAACATGAACTTGTTTCTTAAGCGAACCCAAGCAGGCATCGGCAATCATCTTCAAGAGCTATACCCTCGGATTTATATTCCAAAAATTGACAATATTTGTATTCTTAGTGCATCCTGAATCCAGGAGGCGTTTCTCATGCATATTTCATTAACACCAGAACTCGAAGCCATCATCAAAGAAAAAGTCACTTCCGGTTTATATAACAATGCCAGCGAAGTAATCCGCGAAGCACTGAGATTTATGAAAACCAATGAAGAGCTGATCAATCAGATGAAACTGGATCACCTACGGTCGAAGCTGGCGGTGGGCGAACGTGATTTTGTTGATGGTCAATATACTGAACTCAAACCGGAACAGCTGAGCGATCATTTTCAGTTGATAAAAAACCGCGCAATCGACCGTATTAACCAAGAAAAGAAAACCTTGTGCTGAAAATCAGATTAACTCAAGCGGCTGAGCAACAACTTGAGGACATCTGGTTTTATACACTTAGCGAATGGAGTGAAGTGCAGGCGAGTCAATATGTCAGCATGATTGAACAGGGTATCATCCAATTGCTGGACAACCCCTATATTGGCAAAGCCAGACCGGAGATCAAAAAGGATTTGAGATCACTGCAAATACAAAAACACTTGATTTTTTATCGTGTCGATACCGAATACATTGACATCATTGGCATTCTTCATAGCCGCATGGATACCGGAAAATGGCTAGATGAAAAATAAAAAGGACTGGTGAGAACCCGCTTTTTACTTTGCCCATCCTATGCGCTACATTCTTTCACGGTTTTTTGGAGTCACGCAACTTCACGCGCCGCCTCTTCAATAACGCTATCAGGTACGCCAAGCTTTTTTAGTGCCGCAATTAACTTGGCTTCCTTGCTCAAGGCAAACTGCGCTTCGTCTCGGCGCAAACCCTCGCTAATGTACGACTTTAATAATGGCTGATAGCCGGAAAAGCCTTTACAGGGCGCAATAATCTTCATGGATTCCACCACATCGACCGGAATACGCAAAGTGATCGAGGTCATGGGACGGTCTTTAATTAAGCGGTTTTTAACTGTGTCAGAAATCATAATAATTGCGCTCCGTTAGCGTGGCCTTGCGGGCCGAAATAAGCCGGATAAACTCACCTTCAACCTCAATATGCACAACAAACAGCAACCGGCCTTTTTCATCGTAGCCGATAACCGCATCTCGCGATTCATGGTTGCGGCCTGCATCAACCAGTTTTAAAAACGGGTCGAAGAAAGCTTCCGTGGCTTGGTCGAAAGAAATCCCGCCATGTTTGATTGGGTTTGCCGCAGCTTTGCGGGCATTCCAAACAAAGCTGACGCCGTTTTTTTCGTAGTGAATATCCATATGCATAAGATTAACGCAATGTATTGTCTTTGTAAATACAAATGGTGTGTGGTTTGCTTGATTTGCCGAATTATGAAGGTGATGAGCTCAATCAAGTCCAGGTAAAAGCTTTTCGTTGTCTGACGTTTTGTTATTCCGTGATGGGCCGGAATGGGCAAGTTCGGGAGCCATAGCTTTATTGAAGTATGGAAATGTCAGGCATAAAAAGCATGCCTGACCTACAGGGCTGAATACATCGACATCATTGGTATTCTCCATAGCCGTATGGATACCGGAAAGTGGCTAGATGAAAAATAAAAAGGACTGGTGAGAACCTGCTTTCTACTTTACCTGTGCTTCTGTATACAGGATAGGATGGGCTGAGGTACGAAGCCCATCAATCACAGTCCACCCATTTTGCATGGCAGAACAATAATTGCACATCAACAGCTTGTCGGGATATATTAAGAATCGTTATAAGTCGGTCAATGGTAAAGTGGTCAAGCTCTATTCAGAGCCTTGCAGCATAATACTTATGCAAAATCAAAACTGACTTAATTTTATCTAAACCGTTATCGCATATGATTACCGACTTTAAAAAAATTGATTTCCTTTCGCCGTCTGACTTTGAAATTTTCGTCCGCGATGTTTTTGTTGCCGCTGGCTGGAGTGATGCCATCATCACTAAAGTTGGACAAGAGTTTCAGCACGGTGACGGCGGTGTTGATATTTTTGCCTATAAAAATAAGCGCAAATTTGCTATCGAAGTTAAACAAAGAACCGCAGGAACAACCGTTGATGTTAAAGCCTTAAATCAGTTAGTCACAGGCGCGAAACTTGCCAATGTCGCTAACATGATTTTGGTAACAAACTCTTATTTCACCTCAGAGGTAAAAGTTCGAGCTTTAAGGCTAGGTGTTGAGCTAACTGATCGTGATGGTTTGCAAAACTTATGGATCCAAAAGCATTCTGAAATTGGGCGCGAAATTAAACCCAGAAAATATCAAGAAACCGTTATTCAAGACAGTTTGACACGCTTTAACGATGGCAAAAATCGCTTACTAATCGAAATGGCGACAGGCTTAGGAAAAACTTATACCGTTGCTCATTTACTTAAACAGATATTGCAACAAGGCAAAGTTAAGCGTGTGCTATTTTTAGCCCATCAAGTTGAAATTCTATTGCAATCGGTGACCGCGTTTAAAAACGTGTTTGGCATTGGCACTTACTCATTTTCCGCTTGTTTTGGTGGCGCAGACCCAGAGGATACCGACTTTGTTTTCGGCAGTTTCGACACGCTATTTAGCAAAATAACCTCACTAGAGAAAGAAACTTTTGACGTTGTGATTGTTGATGAAGCCCATCATACCCCCGCCATAACTTACGCAACTGTCGTTGAACACTTTCACCCTAAATTACTGGTAGGCCTTACCGCGACGCCGTTTCGTGAGGACAATAAAGATGTATTAGCATTCTTTGGCGGTTCCGCAGGGCATGTGGGTAAATATGATTTAGCGTGGGCGTTGCGTCATAATAAACTGGCGTTTCCGAAATATTTAGTCTTGCTGGATGACTTGGATCAATCGCGTATAGACCAACTTGATCGCGGCATGTCAATTAGTGACTTAGACCAACGTCTTTTTCTGCATAAAAAAGACGAGGAAGTTGTTCGTATCATAGAAAAAACGGTACAGGACAAACAGATCCCCAACCTTAAAGGCATTGTCTTTTGTCGCAGTATTACGCACATAAATTACCTCATTCAATTTTTCCCCGCAGGTAGCGCGACTTTTGTCCATTCAAAAATGACTGATCAACAACGCTGGCAAAATATTCGTGATTTCCGTGAAGGTAATTACCGTTATATTTTAGTGCGCGATTTATTTAATGAAGGTATCGATATTCCAGAAACTAACCTACTGGTCTTTATGCGTTATACGGGATCGCATACGGTTTGGTTACAACAACTAGGCAGAGGTTTACGTAAAACACCGAATAAAGATTATGTTCATGTATTGGATTTTGTTGGCTCGTTAGAACGTTTAAACGAAGTACATCAACTTACTAAAAGAGTGAATAGTATTCCCATTGACAAAGATAGTTGGGAATCGCCACCACGCGACAAAAAAGAAACTGTACATAATTCATCATTAGAAGTGAATTACAGCCAATCTGCCGCACAAGTTTTGCAACTGATAGAAGAACTACAATATCGTCTGAAATCACGAATGCAAGCTATTGAAGTATTACGAAGATATTACGAGGATTACAATAAAATTCCTGAGCTTAATGAAGTAGAAGTTGTTTTGACTGACATAACCGCCGACCAAATTGCCACGCACTTTGATTCATATTTTGGTTACTTAGAAGCAGCATTAACGGGACAGTATGATCAAAGTTTTTTTCGTAATCTATGCTTGGATTATGCCCTGGTGTTTTATCAGCAAAATAATATTTTTCCCACTCTTAGAGCTATTAGTTTAGCTAATCAACAAAACGGCTTACTAGCTTGTTCTGAACCAGAAGTTAAGCTATTGCTGGGCAGTGAAAACGAATTAGAAAACTACTTGGTAGGAAAAAATAAACCGGTTGAAACAATTCATCCAGTTGTTACAGAATCCATTGAAATAGCATCGCCTACTAATACAACAATGACCGATATAAATGAAGAATCATTACTGATTGATAAATATTCAGCTATTATTAAAAAACGGCAAGATTTATTAACACTTTCCGACGAAGACAGAGCAGAAATTAAGAGGGTATTTAACTCAGAGTTCCGCTTTTTTAGTTGCTTGCAGGACAAATAAAGAATAATTAAGGATAACTTTATGGATGAAAATATCGAAATAGATATTTCAGAATACTATCAGACACCTTTAACCAGTCTTACGCTCCCCTATAATTATGAAAAATTGATTAAACGAATAATGGGGCTTAACGGTTTTAATAATTCATTAGGTGATAAATTTATTGTTGAAACTGTTGGTGATATTTTTGGTCTTGAACCCTATCAATTTTCAAAATGCCAAGGCGTTGGGAAACTATACGTTGACACGCTGACTGAATTTAAAAAAGAATTGCCATACTTGCTAAACAAACTAAAACAAGAACCAAACTCTGTTTTTATAGAAGATATTTTTACATCGACCGATAATAGCTACGATTTTGAAACTCCAATAAACAGGCTTGCTTTATCGCCCAAATATCAAAAGCTCATCAAAAGAATTTCAGCGGTAATGGATAATATCGAGACGGTTCAAGATATTATTGAGATTGACGTTGCTGGTTTTTCAAAATTACCTACCGTAGGTAAATTGTATATTGAGTCACTAATAAACCTACAGAATGCTCTTTCACCTACAGATATTAATCACTCCAATAGTGATATTGAAGGAATAGAAGAATTACCGCCACAAATCACGCTTTCATCAGCACAGTTAGAAACGCCATTAAATCAGCTTGCTTTATCGACCCAATATCAAAGACTCATAAAAAGAATTTCAACAGCGATAGGCAATGTAAGTACCGTGCAAGACATTATTGAAATTGACCCTATTTACTTTTCAAAACTACCAGCTGTAGGTAAGTTGTATGTTAATCAACTAATTGAGTTCAAGAAACAATTGCCTGGTTTTTTAGAAAAACAAACGCAAAAGTCAGCGTTATTTAACGATAATTATTCAATTGAGTTTAATGAAATAGATAACACCTTAATAGAAGATGTCGAAGGCTATTTATGGTCATTGAATGACATAAAAATGGATATTGCCCTTTCGCGTTGGGGATTTAATCATCAACATGAGTCGCTTGAGGAAGTCGGAAATCGCTATAAGGTGACAAGGGAACGAATACGCCAACTTGAAAAAACTATCAATACTAATTTGCCGTTGCATTTGACAATACAATCCAAAGTTTTATGGGCAAATATCCGCGAAAAAATGACCGAAGATTTAACGGTATTGTTACCCAATTTATCTAAATGCTTCATAACAGATAAATTATTCTACGCATTTATCGAACTATGTTGCCAAGTTGAAAAGGGTAGCATTCGCGAGATAATGATCCCAAAAATCAGCAATAAAATCCTTAATCCTATTTTTTGTATTAATCCATCGCCTGTTGCCAACGAAATCATTATCAATGAACTGATGTCAAATTATGGTTACAGTAAAGCTGCCGCAATTCATGGCATTAACCAACTTGAAAAAAACGATAAAATTGAAATAACCGAACAAGGTATTTACCCAAGAAAACTTAATAGATATGAAGCGGTGGCTCATGTCTTGTCTTTTCATCCCTCAGGCTTACCTTGGAAAGACATTGCCAGAATAGCAAATAAAAATGGTTTTTTGTCTAAAAAAATTGATGAAACAAGAGCTACTCACGGCTTCCATGATTCTGAATTTATTTATTTATGCGGCCTAGGAACATTTCGGAATTTAATGTTTCTTGACCTTGAGCAGATTGATATGCCTGAAGTCATGCAAGATTTGCTTGATTATTTTAAACAACACCAATTGAAAGCTCTGCACTTACACGATTATTTTTACCAAACTAAAGATCAACGCTGTGAAATAGAATATTTTACCTTGCGCCATTTGATTAGAGAGTATGGTGAAGAATACGGGCTTTATTTTGAAGGCCAATCAGGTTCGGATAGTGTCAGTCTTGATCAAAATTTAAAACGCATTACCCAAACTGATGTCATTATAAAAGTACTTAATGAATCAAAAGTTGCCATGACCAAACAGGAAATAGCAGAACGACTTCGGAGTAAAAGTACAAATCATGCTACTTTTCTATTAAACAATCTAATGGAAGAAGGAAAAGTAGTTCGAGTTGATAAAATGGTTTATACCACCCCTGAAAAAGCCTTTAGTAATATAGACACCAAAGCCATTATGAAGATTATTCAAGATATTATGAATATCTCAGATATTATTGTTGAAGCGGATGTTTTTCGTGAATATGTCAATATGGAACTTAACCTAAGTTATTCAAAATATATTTATATGGCTTTAGTCAAGATGCAGTTAAAAGAACTGGGGTGGTATCGCAATAACACGTTATTTAGTAAAAAGTCCATACCGTATAAAAATTTGATAGATATGTGCAAACAGCTGTGCAACCCAGAGTTACCTAAAAATGAAAATGCTAACATTATTAAAAAGGCTGTATGGCTAACCGATGCAGTTGCAACAGAGGCAATTCATCAGTGGAAATGGCAAATGAGTCGTTAGCTCGGTAGTGCAATGGAAAAGCGTGGACGGATAACTTGGGGGAACTTCGCTACGCGTACCTTTCAGCTTTTAAAGTCCTATACTGAGCTAGAGCGAAAACACCGGTGTTTCGTTGCTATGGAAATGCTGCAATTGCATAGCGCAACGACTTTGGCGTTTTTGCAAAGTCCGCCGGCAATCGGTTTGAAGCATTGAAAGGCGACCGTGCGGGGCAATACAGCATTCGCATCAAGGACCAATGGCGCGTCTGTTTCCGCTGGGCGGACGGCGATGCTTTTGATGTTGAAATTGTCGATTACCATTGAGGAGAGAAAAACATGATACATAACGGTATGCGGCCCATTCACCCTGGCGAAATTCTGCGGGAAGATTATCTGATTCCGCTTGGCCTGAGCGTAAACGCATTGGCGAATGCCCTGCACGTTCCTGCTACTCGCCTGCACGAAATTGTCAAAGAACGCCGTTCCATTACGCCTGATACGGCACTGCGCTTGGCGCGTTATTTCGGCGGCGACGCCCAATCCTGGCTGAGTTTGCAAACCGCTTACGACTTGCGCGTGGCGGAGCAACAAGCTTTGGCCGCTATTGAGAAGGAAGTTTTGCCGCGTGAGGCGGCTTAAGTAGACTGAGTGCGTAGTTATGGAGATTTATTGCCCTTTCAAAATTTTAAGCCTATAGTCTATATCTACATAGTATCTACTTCAGGAGTCAATATGCTTGTTAATACTAAAATCCAGAAATGGGGCAATGGCTTGGCGCTTCGGGTTTCCGGGTTATTGCGGGACATACCTCATTTTCAATCGGGCGATGAAGTGCAAATCGAGGTCAATGAAGAGGGCTTTGTAGTTAAAAAGGTTAAACCATCAAGACAAGCCATGCCCTTTAGCGAAGATGAAATCATTAAGGGTTTGAACCCGGATCATGCCGAGTTGGCGGTTACCAACCTTTTAGAAGCTGAATATGACTAAAGAGCAGTCCTATATTCCCGATAGAAGGGATGTTGTTTGGTTGGATTTTGAACCCCAGAAAGGCAAAGAGGCGGGAAAGTATCGCCCCGCACTGATTCTGTCGTCCAAAGCCTATGCAAAACAATCAGGGCTGGTTATTTGTTGCCCTATCAGCACCAGCATTAAACACTCTCTCCGAAGTTCCTGTTTCCGGCCTGGATAAGCCCTCTGTCGTGGCATCATCCATTGTGCAAACACTGTCATGGCGGGAACGTAAGGTTAAGTTCATTTTGACCGCCGACAAAGCCTGTTTCACTGCCGTTTTGCAAAGGTTATTGCCTTTGCTGGGTTTTAATGAGATTTTGTAACTTCAAGGCTGGCGACCAACTTAAGGCTTAACTTGTTACCAATAGCCGGAGTGCAGGCTTCGCCTGCTAACGCAAGCAAAGCTTGCACTCCGGCTGCAAACTTACGGTACGAGTTGTTCAAGTTATTTCATGCTCATCCCTTAGCAATGAGCCCCGGCTTAAGTGGAAAGCCTCTCAAGAAACAGTTTTTTGTATCTGTAAATTCAATGGTTTGCAAAGACCTGAAAATACAAAAAATTGCCTCAAACAGCGGCTGTTTCATGGTAAGGCCATGCCACCCGAAGAGGGTTTACTTTGCTCAGGATATACTGCTAATAATTACGAATCATCAACCTGATCGGCCAGCGCGGCCAATTTCTTGATCAATTCCGATAATTGCTGCTGACTCTCCGCTCGCACCGTGGCATGAGCCACTTTCCGCCCTTTGCGCGGGGCTTTGTCGTAAAGATGCAAATGGGCATGAGGAATTGCCAATAGCTCTTCAGTCTTAGGCAGTCCACCGATGAAGTTGACCATCGCCGCGTTGCCTACCCGCGCTGTCGAGCCTAACGGCAGATCCAGAATCGCCCGCAGGTGATTTTCAAACTGGCTGGTTTCCGCGCCTTCAATCGTCCAGTGGCCGGAGTTATGCACCCGTGGCGCGAACTCGTTGGCAACCAGATGGCCGTCTATCTCGAATAATTCCAGGGCCAGCACGCCGACATAATCCAGCGCTTCCAGTAAGCGGGACACGTAAGCTTCGGCCTGTTGTTGCATAGCGTCATTCGCACGGCATTCGGAAACGCGCAATATGCCGCCGCGATGCAGGTTTTCCGATAACGGGTAAAAAACAGTCGCGCCTGAAACGCTACGCACGGCGATGATAGACACTTCCCGGTTGAACGGCACGAAGGCTTCGACGACAGCCGGTACGCCTTGCAACAATTCCCAGGCTTGTTTTAAATCGTCCGCCGATTTGAGCAGCGACTGGCCTTTGCCGTCGTAGCCCTGGGTGCGGCTTTTTAAAATAGCGGGATAGCCGATGGCTTCCATAGCCTGTTCCAGGCTTTCTAGGCTGTCCACCGCCGCATAAGCCGGAGTGGGGATGCCGATGTCGTGGAAGAAGGTTTTTTCGACCAACCGATCCTGGGCAACGGCCAAGGCTTTCGGGGATGGATGCACTTGGGTGTGCGAAGCCAGGAAGCCAGCGACTTCAGCCGGAACATTCTCGAATTCGTAAGTGACTACATCGGCGCGTTCGGCCAGCTGCGCCAGCAAGCCCGGATCGTTGTAGTCGCCGATCAAGGGTTCGCCCAGCTTGTTGGCGCAGGCATCGGCCGACGGATCGAGAAAAATAAAATCCAGCCCTAAAGGTATGCCCGCCAGCGCTATCATCCTGGCAAGCTGGCCCGCGCCTAATATTCCAACTATCATAAATCGTCCTCTGTTCGTGGATCGGAGTGCGCAAGCACCGATTCGGTTTGCTCGCGCCTGAAGTTTTGTAATGCAGCCTTATACTGGACATGTTTGTTGCTGATGATCGCCGCCGCCAGCAACGCCGCGTTGATCGCGCCCGCCTTGCCTATCGCCAGTGTGCCGACAGGAATGCCGGCGGGCATTTGCACGATGGATAATAAAGAATCCATGCCGTTCAGGGCCTTGGACTGCACCGGAACGCCCAACACCGGCACGGCGGTTTTAGCCGCCGTCATGCCCGGCAAATGCGCCGCGCCGCCCGCTCCGGCGATGATCACTTCCAGTCCTTTGCCTTCAGCCGTTTCGGCATAATCGAACAGTTTATCCGGGGTGCGGTGCGCCGAGACCACTTCGACCTCATGCGGGATGCCTAGCCGATCCAGGGTTTCCGCCGCAAAACGCATGGTTTCCCAGTCGGACGTTGAGCCCATGATGATGCCAACCAGTGCGGTCATGTGTTACTCCTTATTAAGCAGGTAATCATAAGTTTTCAATAGTGGCCACAAAGCGCATGGATGCGCAAAAAATCCGGGCGATAAAGCCGCGTAGTATCTCATAAAAGACGATAATTTCTAGCTCTCATCATTATCGTTGCTATCGAGCCCCGCTTGTTCGGTAATGCTTTTGGGAAAGGTCTTTTTGACTTTAACGCCCAGTTCGACAAAGCTGCCGGCCTGGCGGATCAGGTTGCCGTTGCCCTGGGTTAATTTATTCATCACGCCGTCATAAGTGCTGTTGACGGTGCCAAGCTGCTTGCCCAGTTTATCCAGGTCGTCGACGAAGCCCCGGATTTTGTCGTAAACCAGCCCCGCCTTGTCGGCGATAGCTCGGGCATTTTCATTTTGACGTTCGTAGCGCCAGATGTTTTCGATAGTGCGCAGCGTCGCCAGCAAGGTGGTCGGGGTGACCACGATGATTTTATGCTCGAAGGCGTCGGTAAATAAACGCTCATCGGCCTGGAATGCGGCGATGAAGGCCGATTCTATCGGCATGAACAACAGCACGAAATCCAGCGACCTTAGGCCTTTCAATCCGGAATAATCCTTGCTGCTCAGGCCCTTGATATGCTCCCGCACCGCTTCGGTATGCTGTTTTAAGGCCAGCACCCGCTCCTGGTCGTCTTCGGTTGAGCAATAACGCTCGTAAGCCAGCAAGGATACTTTGGAATCGATAACCACGTCTTTGTTTTCAGGCAGCCGGACGATTACATCCGGCTTGAACAGCCGGTTATCCTCGTCCCGGAATGCGCCTTGCGTTTCGTATTCGATGCCTTTACGCAGCCCCGATTTTTCCAGCACTTTTTCCAGGATCATTTCTCCCCAGTTGCCCTGGGTTTTTTTATCGCCTTTCAACGCGCGGGTCAGGTTAAGGGCTTCCTGGTTCATTTGCGCGGTGTCGCGGCGCAACGAGACGATTTCTTCGCGCAGGGAAATGCGGTCCTTGTTCTCGTTGTCGTAAACCGTTTCTATGCGCTGCTTGAACTCGCCCAGCTGCTCCCGTAACGGTGCGACGATATGATCCAGGCTGGTTTTATGGTGCTCGGTGAATTGCTTGCTGCGGTCGTCGAAAATCTTGCCGGCCAGATTTTCAAACTGCGTGTTCAGACGCAGTTCCGCATCCAGCAACAATTTTAATTTTTCCTCGGTATTTTTCGCCTGCTCGTCCATGCGGGCCTGCAATTGCGCATTCTCAGTTTTGGTTTCGATGAACAGCTGCTGCAACTGCCTGAATTCGGTCTCGCGGTTTTGAAACTGTTTTATTTTTTCTTCGGCGATAGCGAGATCGGTCGAGAGTTGCCGGATCAGGGTTTTGTCCTTGCCGTTCAACAAACGCATGGCAAATGCTCCGAGAAACAGGCTTATTAACGTCAATACCAGCGGAGGAATGTTATTGATAAAACTCATATGTGTTAGTTCAGATTTGATCTGCCGGTTTCAAAAAAAGTCTCAATTGAATCTGACATTCATTGATCGAATCCGACCTAAAGGGGCATCGGAAAATTGTAGGTTGGGCTAAACAACGTACAGCCTAACATTACAGCCTTTCGTAGTTGTGTCAGCTTCGATTGTTGGGCTTCTGGAGTCAGTCCAATCCGCAGACGGACATGACAGGTAATACTAGGCTGTTTTACTGGGTGTTTTTGTAGCATCTGACTTTGGTTTTCTGTTCCATAAGTAGGTCAGGAGTAGATAAACAATAAACAGCAGTACATAAGCTGCAATAGGATTCAAATAACTGCTATTGCTAACATTGTAAATGAACCTCATCATCGCATAGACGGTAGTACCTAATGTTGTTAAGTAAATAAGATACGCTGACCTCACGTCTAATACACCATTCCGCCTAGATATTATAGTGTCTATGCAGGAGCTTGAAAGAAGAAACGCAAGAATTAAGATGCTTAAGAGTATTATTTCAAAAAGATTGCTGGCATTCTTCGTACCATCACTTAGGGAAAGAGTAGATATGTCCGCAATCCTTGCTCTAGGGGTAAAAGCGGGAGGCTTCCCAGCAGTTAACACTAAAATAGTTATGGTGTCGTCAGGGTTAAGAAGTAAAGGGGATAGCGTTACTACATCCTGAGCCGCTTCTAAGTGAGCTTCAATATCTTTAGGGTTTGTGGCTGTTACTTGCGCCCGTATCACCATCACACCAGATCCGGCGCGGAGTTCCAAAGGGGCCTCAAAATCTGATTTAGGTATGGGCTTCCTTCCATTGTTTGTGAGTTCCAATACTGACAAATAAGGAGATTCTACTTGAGTGCCATCAACCGTAACCCCTATACCCGATATAGCGCCCGATTCTTTTGGTTGGATTGCCACCTGAGAGACTAGCTTGAATTCCAGTGAGTGAGGTTTAAGGCCAAGATACCCAGACCAAACAGCCCAAGCCAGGGAAATAACAGCTACGATAAGCGTTAAGCTGTGTATGTTAAAAATTTTATTCATTCAAATCAGCCCCTCATTGGTAGCTGGTAGGTGGGGCAACGAAAAGATGTTGCCCCACCTACCAGGCTTAAAATTACAAACGCTTGAATACGGCTTCTGCAATATCCAGGGTTTTTTCCAGGTCTTCATCGCTGTGCGCGGCCGAGACGAAACCGGCCTCAAACGCTGAAGGCGCCAGATAAACACCCTCATCAAGCATCGCATGGAAAAAGCGCTTAAATAGGTGTTGATCGCAGTCCATGACCTGCGCAAAGCTGGACACTTGCTTTTCCTCACTGAAAAACAGCCCGAACATGCCGCCGACGCTGTTGGCGGCCAATGCGATACCGGCCTGGCAGGCGCGAATTTTCAGGCCTGACGTCAGTTTTTCGGTTTTTGCGGTCAATGCAGGGTAAAAGCCGGGCTTAGCTATCAGTTCCAGGGTTTTTAAACCGGCGGCCATCGCGACCGGATTGCCGGAAAGCGTGCCTGCCTGATAAACAGGGCCGAGCGGGGCAAGATGCTCCATGATTTTGCGCGAGCCGCCAAAAGCCCCGACCGGCATGCCGCCGCCGATGATTTTGCCCAGCGTGGTCAAATCCGGATTAACATTGTAAAGCCCCTGCGCACCGTTTAAACCCACCCTGAAGCCGGTCATCACCTCGTCAAAAATCAGCACACTATTATATTGGTCGCAAACCGCCCGCAAGCATTCCAGGAAACCGGGTACAGGCGGGATGCAGTTCATGTTGCCTGCGACCGGCTCGACGATGATGCAGGCGATTTGTTCGCCGCATTCTTCAAACAGCGTCTTGACCGACTCGCTGTCGTTATAAGTCAGGGTGATGGTGTTTTCGGCAACCGAGGCGGGTACGCCGGGAGAGCTGGGTACGCCGAAAGTCAGCGCGCCGGAACCGGCTTTGACCAATAACGCATCGGAATGGCCGTGATAGCAACCCTCGAATTTAACGATTTTGTCCCGGCCGGTGTAGCCCCTTGCCAGACGGATCGCGCTCATGGTCGCCTCGGTGCCGGAACTGACCATTCTGACCATATCGATCGACGGCACCAGCTCGCAAACCCGCTGGGCCATCAGCGTTTCGATTTCGGTCGGCGCGCCGAAACTCAGGCCTTTCTCTGCGGTTTGCTTGACCGCCTCAATAACTTCCGGGTGGGCATGGCCTAGAATCATCGGCCCCCAGGAGCCGACATAATCGATATAACTATTACCGGCGCTGTCGTAAATATAAGCGCCCTTGGCATGGTCGATAAAAACCGGTGTGCCGCCCACGCCGCTAAAGGATCGTACCGGCGAATTCACGCCGCCTGGAATTACAAGTTTTGCATCGGAAAATAACGCGGTTGCTTCAGTCATGGTTTCTTTATTTGTCGTCAAGGATGGTGTGCATGCCGGGAGCCGGCGCGGGGAGGGTTAAATTTAATGGCGTAAAGGATAGGATAACTTAGCCGCGATTGAAAGCTTATCGTTTCATATTCAACAATTCTGTTGAAAAATAACGGTTTTAAAGCTACGCTCCAATCCCGGGTTCGGAGAATATGAAAAAACGTCGAAATTATTCAAATCATTTTCGATGACAGCCGGAACGATGCTTGCTCCCGTTTCATGGCGGGTTGGCATCGCCTTCAAGTTTAATAACGGGCAGAAAATAATCGCGCCTTCGCCTACAGGACGGGGGGCGATGGCGTTGCGCCGCCTGGTAAAATGGTAATGCACTGATAAATAAGGCTCACTGCCTACTAAATATAATGATAAACGGATAAAGTCAGAAGAAATTTATGTCAAGCCCATTATCGACGCAAGATCCGAAACCTAATTTTCTTTGTTCCCTAGGCTGCACCATTGCCGTCATCGCTGTTTCCGAAACGCTGGTCATGTTGCTGCTCTATGCGGCTCATCAACAGGGAATTGTATTGTCGCCATTGCAGGATGCTGTTTTTAACATTGTCCTGCTGATTGCGCTCAGCTCAACGCTGTTGTGGTTTATCGCTTTGCGACCTCTGGCCTTGCAGGCCGTTCAGGAACAGACGGTAGGCAATAGGGAGCTGCTGAAAGCTTTGGAGGCTCATGTCCTTATCAGTATTGCCGATGTTCAGGGACGCATCGTCTATGCCAATGACATGTTCTGCAAAGTCTCCGGTTATACGCTGCATGAACTCATCGGGCGGGATCATCGTATCGTCAACTCCGGCTATCATGATCAGGATTATATCCGCAACATGTGGCGCACCATCGCCGGGGGGCTGGTATGGCGGGGAGAGTTCTGCAATCGCAGTAAAGACGGGGAATTGTACTGGGTGGACAGCACTATCGCGCCGCTATTGGATAAGGCCGGTAAGCCTAAGCAATATATTTCGATACGCCGGGATATTACTGCGCAAAAAGCGAATGAATTAAAGCTGACGGCGCTCAAGCGTGCGCTGGACGCCAGCAGCGAAATGATACTTATCACCAACGCGGAGGGACTCATTCAATACGCCAATCCGGCGCTGTGCCTGTTCACAGGCTGGACAGAGGATGCATTGCTCGGTCAGAAACCCTATGTGCTGGACAGCCCCGCCGATCAGCAAGCCCTGCCCGGCGACGGCATGGATGCAGGAGATAGAGCAATGCATGGAGCAATTGCCGAGATGCAAAGCAGACTTCGCTGTAGCGAACCCTGGTCCGGCCGGTTGCGGGGCCGCCGCCGAGGCGAAGTTTCCGCTCCGGTTTCCGAAGACGCCCTGGAATACTGGGCCAAGACCAATATTACGCCGATTTTGAGCGCAAACGGCGCACTGTCCGGTTATGTCCAGATTCAGCATGATGTCAGCAAGCAGGTCGAACAGGAAGCGGCCTTGCAAATCGAAACTGACGATACCGCCGCCCGGCTGGCGATTTCCGAGGCGCTGCATCAATCCCGGCCGCTGGAACAACGTTTTGTTCAGGTTTTGGATATTCTATCCGCGCTAAAGTCATTGGATCAGCAACGCAAGGGCTGTGTATTTCTACGGGTACAGGGTGAAAATTGCCTGGAAAGGTTCGCCGGATGCGGTGAGCCCGGTGAAGCGCATCAATCGGGGTACGCGGACATAGGAGCAGCGCAGCAGTCTATAAGCATGGAACAGCGCATAGCTTTTGGCGACGGCCTGTGCGGGCAAGTCGCGGTTTCAAAAAAACTTATCGTTTCAGATAATTGCTGCTGCGATGGCCGGCAGCCGCACGGGCACTACATTATGCCGATTGCGTCCGGCGAGGAAATTCTCGGCGTATTATTTGTTTTTACCGACCCTTCCCCCGTGCAGAGCGAGTCCCGCATCGCAATGCTCAAGGAGGTAGGCGAAATGATAGCGCTCGCGCTGCTCCAGCATCAGGCCAATGCCTCGCTGGAAGCGGCGCGGGATGCAGCCTTGCAGGTTGCGCAGGCCAAGACCGAGTTCCTGGCCAATATGAGCCATGAAATCCGCACGCCGATGAACGGCGTATTGGGCATGCTGGATCTTTTGCAGGATACGCAACTGTCCCGTGAGCAATGGGACCTGGTCGAAATCGCGGCAAATTCGGCAGAATCTCTGTTAACCATCATCAATGATATTCTGGATTTTTCCAAATTGGAGGCTGGCAAAATCGAGTTGGAGCAGATCGAGTTTAATCTGCAGGATTTAGTGGAAGAAGTTTGCTCATTGCTGTCCAGTCGCGCTCACAGCAAGGGTCTGGAATTAAACTGCTTTCTGCCGGCAAGTCTACCGTTACGCTGGCATGGCGACCCTACCCGTATCCGTCAAGTGCTGACCAATCTGATCGGCAATGCCGTTAAATTTACCGAACAAGGCGAGGTCTCGGTAAAAGTGAGCGTGCCGGAAAATAATGAGGCCGGCTTGCGTTTCGAGGTAGTGGATACCGGTATCGGTATCACCGCCGAAGCCCAAACGCGGCTGTTCCAGGCTTTCTCGCAGGCTGACAGTTCCACTTCCCGGCGTTATGGCGGCACGGGGCTGGGCTTATCCATCAGCAAAGACCTGGTTGTGCTTATGGACGGCAGTATCGGCGTTGAAAGCGCCCTGGGTCAGGGGGCAAACTTTTGGTTTACTTTGCCGTTGGAACCGGTGGCTAACGATGTTCCGGTTCCGCAGGCTAATTTTATCGACAAGCGCGCCTTGATAGTCGATGATAATGCCACCAACCGCATGATTTTGAATCATTACTTAAGCAACTGGGGCTTTACTTTAAGTGAAGCCGACAACGGGCCTGCGGCGCTCGCCGAACTCGAAGCCGCCGCGTTGCGCAACGAACCGTATGATTTGTTGTTGTCGGATATGCAAATGCCGGATATGGACGGCTTCGCACTGGACCGCGCAATCGCCGGAAAACCCGCTATTGCCGATACGCCGCGTATTCTTTTATCCTCAGGCAGCATAGGTTCCGAAGCTGAAAGACGTGCATCGGGGTTTACACAAAGCCTGTTAAAACCGGTACGGCAATCGCAGCTGTTTGACGCCATTATTGATGCATTGCAGCTTTCCGGTCAGAAAACCGCGGCAGTCGCCAAAGTAAAAGAGGCTTTGCCCGATTACAGCGGCAACCGGGTGCTGGTGGTGGAAGATAATAAGGTCAACCAAAAAGTGATACTTTCCCAGCTCGCCAAGTTTCAGCTTAAGCCCGATTTGGCTAATAACGGGCAAGTAGCGTTGGATATGCTGGAGCGTCAAGCCTATGACCTGGTATTTATGGACTGCCAAATGCCGGTTATGGATGGTTACGAAGCCACGCGCATTTTTCGCGAACGGGAAGACGGCAAGCCACGCACGCCAATCACCGCACTCACCGCCCATGCCTCGGCAGGAGAGCGCGAAAAATGTCTGTCCGCAGGCATGGACGATTATCTTAGCAAGCCCGCCAGTCGAGCCGATCTGGCAGTGGTTTTGGCGCGCTGGCTGGACATGGCTTGCGCCCCCGCTCAGAGCGCGCCCCTCAATTCCGGTCAGGGCTTGCCTCAGGCGGAGTCGATGAGTTGGGATGAAGCGGCTGCGCTAAAACGCCTGGATGACGACAATGATTTGTTGCTCGAGATGATAGATTTATTTATCGAAGAAGCGCCTGCCTCTGTCGCGGAATTGGAGTCTGCCCTGTCTCGAGCCGATTCCCTGGCGTTGGCCGATGCAGCCCATGCGATTAAAGGCATGGCCGGACATTTTTGCGCTGAAAAAATAATCAGTCTTGCAGTAAATCTGGAGCATGCCGCCCGTAAAGCGCCGGCTCACGCGCTTCCGCATCCTGTAGGCAATGCAGCAGATACCGATTTTCAGTTGCTGACGCATAACTTGATCCAGGCCACGATGGAGTTAGTCGGAAATCTGCTAAAAAGAAAAGAACAGGACCAATGAATACCGAATTCAATTTTAATGAACTGAAAGCCGCAGACCGTCTGCCTTCTCCTTCGGGAACGGCGTTGGCCATCATGCAGCTGGTGCAGCAAAGCGACGCCACCGTGCAGCAAGTGAGCCAGCTGGTTAAAGTCGATCCCGCCCTAAGCGGGCGCATCTTGCGCTTCGCCAATTCGGCCGCCTTCGGGGCCAGGCGGCCGATAGCCGATATTCAATCGGCGGTAATGATGATGGGGATGCAGGCAGTGCGCAACTTTGCGCTGAGTCTCTCCCTGATCGGCACCAACAGCAAGGGGCATTGCCAGGGCTTTGATTATGAAGCTTACTGGTCGCGTTCGCTGGCGGTGTCGGTGTCGATTGCCGCGATCACGGCACTGGAACCCACCGTGGTGCCCGAGGAATCGTTTACATTGGGATTGCTTAGCGACATCGGCAGTCTCGCTCTGGCAACCGCCTGGTCGGACATTTATGGCGAATGCCTTAGTTCGGCGGAGGGCAAGCAGCTTCTTGCTCTGGAGCGCGAGCGTTTCGCTATCGATCATAACGCCTTGAGTTTAATGTTGCTGGCCGATTGGGGTTTCCCGGCGATATTTTTGGACGCGTTGAAACTGAGTTTTGAGATGAAAGTGCCTGGGCTCAGCCGAACCGAACAGTTGGCCAGGCAACTGATTTTCGCGCGGCTGATCGGAAACTACTGTATCGCTGATGACGCCCATAGAGCCGCGTTGTTGCCGGATTTAACAACGGAGGCCGGTCTTCACGGACTGGATGAACCAGTGTTGCTGACGTTTATCGATGAAACCATCGAGCTTTGGCACGAATGGGGAAAGTTAATTGAAGTAAAAACCGATGTGTCCCAGCCGATGCTAAAAATTGTCGACGCTTTTGAACCGGTTTTGCCCGGTTTGAACTTGCTGCTGGTCGATGACGATCCGATGATGCTGGCGCGTCTTTCCAAACAGCTTGCAGCGGCGGGAAATCGGGTTGCGGTGTGCCGCGACGGCGACTCCGCGCTAAAATATATCGTTGAGCACGGGCCGCAATTGGTGATTACCGATTGGCGTATGAAACCGATAGATGGATTGACTCTTTGCAAGGCGTTGCGCGCATCGACTTTCGGCAAAAACATTTACCTGATTATGCTGACCTCGACGGAAGAGGAGGATGCTCTGGTTGAAGCTTTCGATGCCGGTATCGATGACTATGTGACCAAGCCGGTCAGTTTGCGCGTGTTGCTGGCGCGTCTTCGGGCCGGTCAGCGGATCATCACGCTGCAACATGAATTGGAAAAAGAGAGCCGGGACATTCAGCGCTATTCCGCCGAGCTGGCGGTAGCCAACCGTCGTCTTAAGTCTATGGCGAATACGGACATTCTGACCGGCTTGCCCAATCGGCGTTATGCGTTGCAGCGGCTGGAACAGGAGTTGGCGACCGCGCTGCGCTCCAATCAGCCGTTAAGCGTGTTAATGCTGGATTTGGACCACTTCAAATCAGTCAATGACACTTTGGGCCATGATGTCGGCGATAAGGTGTTGGCGCATGCTGCCGGATTGATGCGAAAAACTGCGCGCACCAACGATATTGTCTGTCGATTGGGCGGCGAGGAGTTTCTGATTATCGCCCCCAACACCAACGGAGCCACCGCACTGTTGCTGGCAGAGCGCATCCGCGGCTCGATCGAAAAAAATCAGCCGCAGGGACTCGTATTGCGCTACCCGGTTACCGTCAGTATCGGCGTGGCGGGTTCCATGGGAGCCAAGCCAAGCGGGAAAGAATTGATGAAACGCGCGGATGATGCGTTATACCTTGTCAAACAAGGCAATCGCAACGGAGTGCAGCTTGCCTCGTCGATCTAGCCGCAGGATACGCACAACACACTCTGCATGGCCTAAGCGGGTAGCTTGAATGCTGTCCGTTATGTAGAACCGGGTTGGGTAGTCTTGCCAATGGCGGTGGTTTAACTTATCGTGTTTCAACTTTACCGGAATAAACACGAGACCATACTATGAATGTATTAGCTGTCTACAGCATCAAGGGTGGTGTTGGCAAAACCTCAAGCGCGGTTAATCTGGCATACACGGCCGCCCGTAACGGTTACCGCGTCCTGGTTTGGGATCTTGATCCGCAGGGGGCCAGCAGCTATTATTTTCGCATCAAGCCCAAGATCAAGGGCGGCAGCAAAGACTTAATCGCCGGAAAACGCGAACTGGACGGCCTGATTAAAGGCACCGACTTTGAAAATCTGGATTTATTGCCGGCCGATTTTTCGTTCAGAAATCTGGATCTGGTTCTGGACGCCAAGAAAAAACCGACCCGGCAACTTAAAAAGCTGCTTTCTCCGCTGGCGGAAGAATACGATTTTATTTTTCTGGATTGCCCGCCCAGCATTTCGTTATTATCCGAAGCCGTTTTTGAGGCTGCCGATATGTTATTGTCGCCGATCATTCCGACCACATTGTCGTTAAGGACACTCGAGCAACTGGAGAAGTTCATCGAAGATAACGGTTTGAATAAACTGGCGCTGATCCCGTTTTTTTCGATGGTCGACCGGCGCAAAAAAATGCACCGGGACATCATGGATAATCTGAGTGGGAGCCATCCCGGTATTTTAACCGCCGCCATTCCTTATGCCAGCGATATTGAACGCATGGGCCTGGAGCGTATGCCGCTCGGCGGCTATATCAGGAAAAGCCAATCCACGGCCGCTTACGATGCCTTGTGGCTGGAAATTCTGGCCCGCATTAACCAAACGAACGGCGCTTAAACTCACATCAACTTCTTGGAGTAAATCATGCCTGATAAACGATTTGTTACGAGCAAGCCTAAATCTTCAATTACAGATGTCTCTATATTGGGAGTGACCAAAGAGGATTTGATTGATGACTTCAAACAGTATTACGTTCATTTGCTGGGGCGGGACGAAAATTTCCGTTCATCGCCTTTCTATGCCTGCGAGGCGTTGTCCCTGTCGATTCGCGACCGGCTGATGGAGCGTTGGAAAACCACTTATCAAACCTATAACAAAATGGATAGCAGGCAGGTATTTTACCTGTCCATGGAGTTTTTAATGGGCAGAACCCTGAGCAACGCAATGCTTAATCTGGGCGTGACGGACGCAGCCACCCAGGCCATGCACGATTTGGGTATTGAAATCGAAGAACTGATTGACCGGGAGCTGGATGCAGGCTTAGGCAACGGCGGGCTGGGGCGTTTGGCCGCCTGTTTTATCGACAGTTGCGCGACATTGCAACTGCCGGTCATCGGTTACGGCTTGCGTTATGAATACGGCATGTTTACCCAAACTATCGTCAATGGCGAGCAGGTCGAAAAGCCCGATCACTGGCTGCGTCACGGCAATGTCTGGGAAATTGAGCGGCTGGAATATTCGTGGCGCGTTAAGCTTGGCGGCCATACCGAAATACAGACCGATGAGCAAGGCAAACAGCGGGTCTGCTGGATCAGCACTAATGATGTGCTGGCGGTTCCCTTCGACACGCCGGTGCCGGGATTTAAAAACAACACCGTCAATACCTTGCGGTTATGGAAAGCCGTGGCTACCGAGGAATTTAACCTGGATGAATTTAACGCGGGCGATTATGCCGAATCGGTGGCCGCGAAAGTCACCGCAGAGCATATTACGATGGTGTTGTATCCGAATGACGCCAATGAAAACGGCAAGGAATTGAGGCTGCGCCAGCAGTATTTCCTGGCTTCGGCCAGCTTGCAGGATGTCATCTCCCATTGGATCAGGCAGCATGGACACGAGTTCGCAAACTTCACCAAGAAGCGCTGTTTCCAGTTAAACGATACCCATCCGAGCATCGCCGTTGCCGAACTGATGCGGCTGCTAATGGATGTGCATGGCCTGTCATGGGCTACGGCCTGGGGAATTACCCGGCAGACCATGGCTTATACCAATCATACCCTGCTGCCTGAAGCGCTGGAAAAATGGCCGGTCAAGCTCATGCAGCGGTTATTGCCCAGATTGATGGAGATTATCTTTGAAATAAACGCCCATTTCTTGTCGGAAGTTGCAGCGCATTGGCCCGGCGATAAAGCCAGGTTGGGCAGGATGTCGATCATAGAGGAAGGCGCCGAACAGCAGGTGCGCATGGCCTATCTTGCGATAGTCGGCAGTTTTTCAGTCAACGGCGTCGCCCAATTGCATTCCCAGTTACTGCAACAGGGCCTGTTTCGCGACTTTTACGAATTATGGCCGCACAAGTTTAACAATAAAACCAACGGCGTTACCCCGCGCCGCTGGCTGGCTTCATGCAATCCCGAGCTGGCCGCGCTGATAACCGAAACCATCGGCGACGGCTGGGTAACCCACCTGGACGAATTGAAAAAGCTGGCGCCTTTTGCCGAAGACACCCAGTTTCGGAATCGCTGGCGCGCGATAAAACAACGCGCAAAGCAGCGCCTGATTGAACATAAAAAACAATATCTGGACATCAACTTAAATCCCGATGCGCTGTTTGATATACAAGTTAAGCGTATCCATGAATACAAGCGGCAGATTTTAAATGTCCTGCATGTGATTCATCTTTACGATCTTATTAAACGCGGCGAGACGGCAAACTGGGTTCCGCGCTGCGTACTGATCGGCGGCAAGGCGGCGCCCGGTTATGCGATGGCGAAAAGAACCATTAAACTGATTAATAATGTCGCGCAAGTCATTAATGCGGACCCCGATATAGGCGACAAGCTGACCCTGTTTTTCCTGCCCGATTACCGGGTCTCGGGGATGGAAATAATCTGTCCCGCCGCCGATCTTTCCGAGCAGATTTCCACCGCAGGCAAAGAGGCGTCCGGCACCGGCAATATGAAGCTGATGATGAACGGCGCATTAACGATCGGGACGCTGGATGGCGCCAATATTGAAATAAGGGAGGAAGTCGGCGATGAAAACTTTTTCCTGTTCGGCCTGACCGAAGAACAGATCGAAGCAAGGCGGGAGCATTACGACCCCGTCGCCATTATCGATCAGGATGAAGATTTGCAGCGGGTGATGAATCTTCTGGAAAGCGGGCATTTTAATCAGTTCGAACCGGGAATTTTCGACAGCCTTATCGTCGCCATTAAAAGCAAGCACGATCCGTGGATGACTATCGCGGATTTTAGAAGTTATATCGATGCGCAAAAACGGGTGGAAGCGGCCTATCTGGATAAAGAGCACTGGACCCGGATGAGCATATTGAATTGTGCAAACAGCGGCAAATTTTCCACGGACAGAACCATCAACGACTATAACAGGGACATTTGGAAGCTGGAGCCTGTGCCTGTGCAATATCCCTGATAAATTTATTAAAAATAGAACACGGATGAGACGGATTGAAACGGATTTTATTTTCTGATATTACGCACATCTAATAGAAAGGTGATTTTTGTGGACGCTGCGGGCATCAGTCAATCCGTGTTCTATTTATTGTTGATGACAATCAAGCTTGCGCTGTACTATGCAGCACCCGATTAATTACCAAAAGCCATTATGAAGCCAGACAGCGCCGCTATTAGAAAACGATACGACCGGATCGCCCCGTATTTTGAGGGCATGGAGGCAGTCATGGAGGGGCTGTTTTTTAAAAACTGGCGGAAGAAATTATGGGCCAAGGTCGAGGGCCATCATATTCTTGAAGTCGGCGTAGGGACGGGCAAGAATTTCGACTATTATCCCAAGGATGCCAGGATAACGGCGATTGATTTTAGCGAGCAAATGCTAAAGCAGGCGGCGCTAAAACGGGACAGGAAAAATATCGCTGTCGATCTGGAGCTGATGGATATTCAGTCGTTATGCTTTGCCGATAACAGTTTCGATACCGTTATCTGTTCCTTTGTTTTTTGTTCGGTGCCGTCGGCAGTAAAGGGATTGAAGGAGCTTTACCGCGTGTGCAAACCCGGCGGGCAGGTCGTATTGCTGGAGCATGTGCTGAGTTCAAACCCCGTGATTGCCGCTGTGATGAATCTGCTTAATCCTGTCGTTGTTGCGCTGGTCGGGGCTAACATTAACAGAAACACCGTTAAAAACGTTAAAGCCTGCGCGTTCACATCGGTGCATGTCGATGAGCGTAGTAATGATATTATCAAGCTGATTGAAGCCCGGAAATAGCGGGTTGATATTCATGTAGGGCGGGAGAACAAAAACATCATGCGTTCTTGTTAGAAATCATAACGCCAAAAACGGCATGAAACTTTTTAACTGGACAGCCGTCGAATTGGGTAAAATATAACGAATTTTTGGATTAATTATTTACGTGAAGCCACAATTAGAAAATCTGGTACAGACGCCGATCCCGACCAAGCACGGCGAATTTATTCTGCATTACTACAGCAATACCATTGACGATAAGGAACATGTCGCCCTGGTCAAAGGCGATGTTGCGGGCAAAGAACATGTACCGGTGCGCATTCATTCCGAGTGCTTTACCGGCGACGTATTGGGGTCAAGGCGTTGCGATTGCGGCGAACAGCTGGATATGGCGCTGCAAATGATCGATAACGCCGGTTTCGGCGTGTTGATTTATCTGCGCCAGGAAGGCCGCGGCATCGGCCTGTTGAAAAAACTGCAGGCTTATAACTTACAGGATCAGGGCATGGATACGGTGGACGCCAATATCCATCTGGGTCATCTTGCCGACGAAAGGGAATACAGCATTGCCGCTTTAATGCTGGAGAACCTGAACATAAAATCCATAGAACTGATTACCAATAACCCCAAGAAAATAGAAGAGTTGAAGAAACTCGGCATTAACGTGGCGGGTCGGATTCCGGTTGAAGTCGTGGCTCACGACGACAATGTCGGTTATTTAAAAACCAAAGCAAAAAAAATGGCGCATATGCTGTTTGAGTCAAAAAAGGGCTGAAGGTTAGCCCAACACCGTTTCAACCAGTTTTACCCAGTAAGCCGTGCCGGCCGGCAATATCCGGTCGTTAAAATCATAATGCGGATTATGCAGCAGGCAGCCGTTTTCGGAAGAGCCGTTGCCTATCCACGCATAACAGCCGGGTTTTTCCTGCAACATAAAGGCAAAATCTTCCGAACCCATGCCGGGTACAGGCTGCCGATCCACGCAGTCTTCCCCGGCCACGGCAATAGCCGCTTGTAGCGCCAGATTCGTTTCCGCTTCGGTATTAAAGGTCACCGGATAACCGTGGTTTTCCGGGTTGAAGCTGATTTTGGCGCTGACCCCGAAACCCTCGCAAATTGCATGCGCCAGCCGGGTGATTTTATCGGCGATGGTTTTTTGAACCGCGCTGTCAAAGCAACGGAAAGTGCCTCTTAACAAAACCGATTCCGGCAGCGCATTCCAGGTATTGCCCGCATGTATCTGGGTAATGCTAACCACCGCCGGGTCGGCAGGATTAACCGTTCGGCTGACAATGGTCTGCAATGCGGTAATCAGCTGCGCCGACGCGACTATCGCATCATTGCCCAGATGCGGCATTGCGGCATGGGTCGCCTGCCCGGCGATAATGATTTCGAAGCAGTCGAATGACGCCATCATCGCGCCGGGTTTGGCCGCAAAATGCCCGGTTGGAATGTCGGGGACGTTGTGCAGCCCGAAAACGCAGTCGGCCGGGAATTTTTCAAACAGCCCGTCATCGATCATCCGCCTGGCTCCGGCGCGGCCCTCTTCGGCAGGCTGAAAAATAAAATACACCGTGCCGTTAAAATTGCGGTGCTTAGCCAAATAGCAGGCCGCACCCAACAGCATCGCCGAATGGCCGTCATGGCCGCAGGCATGCATTTTCCCGTCGTGGCGGGATTTGTAGGCAAAGGCGTTCTGCTCCTGAATAAACAAGGCATCCATATCGGCCCGCAACGCGATTTTCCTGTCGCCGTTCCCGGCGGACAGCGTCGCGACAACGCCGGTTGTGCCCAAGCCCTGATGAACTTCCAGGCCGAATCCCGCCAACTTGCCGGCGATAAATTCCGC
>JALNYY010000180.1 GCA_023229605.1 Methylobacter sp. | reverse complement strand
CAGAATTGAGTTGACGCCATTGACGGCGCTGATGTCGGTGTCGTCGGCATTGGCGCAACCCGCGCCCACCGAGCCGTTGATGCCGAAGTTGATCGAGACTTCGGCCAGGTTGGTGGCGTTCGGAAAGGTGGGGTTGCTGCAACCGTTGTTGTCTTTGAAGCCCACATCGGTCGGGGTAAAGAAATAGTTGAACGTCACTGCCGGACTGCAGCTTGCGGCGCCGCAGCTGATGGTCTGTGGTGTATAGGTGATCGTCTCGCCGGCAGCCATTTGGTACGACCCCTTATCGTTGACGCCGGGTACCGGGGTGAAGCTGACGGTCTTACCGGCAACGCTGGAAGTGAACACCAGATTGCTGTCGGTAAGACTTTGGATTTGCGTGCCGAGGTTGCTGCAGTTCGGCGGCAATGTGGCCGGTGGCTGTCCAAGCACGATATTGGCGTATACCGGCGAACTTGAAGTATTGGTGATCGACACGCCAGTGGGCGAGCCGCCGGATGGCAATGCGTTCTGATCCGCGAATGCGGGAGCAGAGGCCAGCAGCAAGGCGGTGCTGCCGAGATTCAATAGGAGTGTGCGGTATTGATGCATAGCGATTTCCTTAATGTCAATGGTTGATAGGACAGCCGGCGTTACGAATTTCTGTGCGCTGAAAAAAGAAAGGTCTTGGTATCATTCATTCAAATATAGCGCTTAAAAAGATGATCTAACGACAGCCGGAATGTTATAGCAAATAAGCATCGAATATCATATTGTTTTTTAAGGCGAATCACGTAATCTATTGCTTACATCATATAGACCAAAAGGCCCACGCTCTTTGCTCCATTACCTCGAGATTTACCCGTAAGGGCCATTGAAATCTCCCTTTTCAGGCCTGTTTTCCATGCTCATGCCTTGTTATTTTCCTACGGATAATTTCGGTGAAACGAATAAGCGGATGAAAAACTTTTCAATTTCAACCAGTATGAACACGCTTGACCCGACAGCGATAATCCGGGTCCATGCATATGTTTCAATATCGACAGTGCCAAACAACGCTTGCATAGGCGACCAGTAGGTAACCCCCATCTGCGCGATAAGCAGTAGCCCGATGGCCAACCAGGTCAGTGAATTGCCAAACAATCCCTGCCAATTGAGCACTGAACCAAGCAGGTAACGGCTGTTAATGACATAAAATATTTCAAACATCACCAGCGTGTTTAGTGCAACGGTTCGTGCGGCTTCAATTGACGCATCCTGAGAGAGCTCCCAGAGGAACATTCCGTAAGTGCCGGCAACCATAATCAGCGATACAAACACAATCCGCCAGACCAGGAAGCCGGACAGCAAAGGCTCAGAGGGATTTCTGGGCATCCGATTCATGATATTCTGCTCCGGAGGTTCAAAGGCCAGCGTCAGTGATAATGTTACTTCGGTAATCATGTTGGCCCATAATATCTGCACGGGGGTAATAGGCAGTGCGACGCCCATCATGATAGCCGCGGCAATAGTCAGGCCTTCACCGCCATTGTTAGGCAGGACATAAATAATGGCTTTTTTCAGGTTGTCATAAATACCGCGGCCTTCTTCTATCGCCCGCACGATGGAAGCAAAATTATCATCCGCCAGCACTATTTTGCTAGCCTCCTTGGCCACTTCAGTGCCTTTTTTACCCATAGCAATGCCGACATCGGCTCTTTTTAGAGCCGGCGCATCGTTAACCCCGTCCCCGGTCATCGCAACGATGTGTCCATCTGCCTGCAATGCAATAACCAAGCGCAATTTGTTTTCCGGACTGGTGCGGGCAAAAACATCGACATAACGGATTGCTTCTTTAAGCTCATCGTCAGTCATTTTATCAAGGTCTTCGCCGCACAATACCGAGCCGTCGCCGATATTCAGTTGAGAGGCAATAGCCGTAGCCGTTACCGCATGATCGCCGGTGATCATTTTGACGCGAATGCCGGCATTTTGACATTTTAGTACCGCAGCCACGGCTTCAGGACGCGGTGGATCAATCATGCCGACAATACCAAGCAAGGTCAGTCCGGTTTCAACATCGGCGAACTCAATTTGTTTCTGTGCGGAAGGCACTGTCTTGACAGCAACCGCAAGCAGGCGCTGACCATTGCCTGCGATTTCATTCATAAGCCGGCGCCAGTGCGCAAGATCAATGGGACGATCTTCGCCATTGTCGCGTTGCAGGCCGCACATGCCGAGTACGCGTTCAGGAGCGCCTTTGACGAATACAAAACCATGGCCGCTATGGTTATGATGCAGTGACGCCATATAACGGTGTTCCGATTCGAACGGGATAAAGTCGGTGCGCGGCATTTCCTGACTCAGTAGAGCAGGATCTATTTTGGCTTTGTGCGCGAAAGTAATCAACGCGCCTTCGGTAGGATCGCCGTGAATAACCCAATCCCCGGCTTTTTTCTCTAATGCTGCGTTATTGCACAGCACGGACGCTTTTGCGAGCTCGTGCAAACCCGGATGATCTTCTATGTTAACCGCCGCGCCGGCCGCTTCAATATCCCCGTGCGGGCCATAGCCGGTACCTGTTACATCATATAAGGTGTTATTAACGAATACCGATTTAACAGTCATTTCGTTACAGGTCAGGGTGCCGGTTTTATCGGAGCAAATCACCGTCACTGAACCTAAGGTCTCGACTGACGGTAAACGCCGGATAATGGCATTGCGTTTAGCCATGCGTTGTACGCCGATAGCCAAGGTAATGGTCATAATAGCCGGCAAGCCTTCGGGAATGGCGGCTACCGCAAAGCCAACCGCCGATAAAAACAGATCGGCCAAAGAAGAATGATGAATGTACCAGCCGTAGGCAAATGTGGCGCAGGCCATCGTTAAAATAACAAAGGTCAGCCATTCGCTGAAACGGGCAATTTGGCGCAGCAGCGGCGTGGTTAATTGCGGAACAGTGCGCAGCATGGAGCTGATGCGGCCTATTTCGGTTTTGTCGCCGGTGGCGACAACTATGCCAAGCGCTGCGCCGTAAGTCACCAAGGTGCCGGAATAAGCCAAACAGAACCGGTCGCCCAGTGCCGCTCGAGCATCGACCGCCGCATTATTTTTTTCGACCGGCAACGACTCTCCGGTGAGCATCGATTCATCGACACGCAGATTTTTGACTTGTAACAAACGTAAATCAGCCGGTACTTTATCGCCGCTTTCGATACTGACAATGTCGCCCGGAATCAGCTGCTCGGCAGGGATGAGGAAATTCTTGTTATCACGCCGCACCATGGCGTGATTGGTTAACATATCGCGAATGGCATCCAGCGCTTTTTCCGCCTTGCCTTCCTGAATGAATCCGATTGCCGCATTGATAAGCACCACGCCGACAATAACACCGCTGTCGATCCAGTGTTCAACGGCGGCGGTTACCCCCGCGGCAACAAGCAATACATAAACGAGTACATTGTGAAACTGGATGAAAAAGCGTTTGACGGCGCTACGACCGGCTACGGGCGTCAGTGTATTGGCGCCGTATTTCAGTAGTCGCTGTTGGGCTTCGTTCCCGCACAAGCCTGTGGCTTGATCTGAATCCTGCGCCGAAAGCGCTTCTTCGGCTGACAAGGCATGCCAGTTCGATTGAGGCTCCTCCTGTGGAACTACCGGACTCGGCGCCTGTTGTTCATGTTTTTGCTGCTTTAACCATGCCTTCCACACGGACAGCAGAACGGCCAGAATCACCGGACCTAAGAACAGGCCGACTGGGCCGAACGCCGTGAGTCCGCCCAAAACACCGAACAACACCACCAGAAATGGCACCCGGCTGGCGCCGCTGATAACCAGAGGCCGGATCACATTATCCACCGTGCTCACCGCCAGAAACCCCCAGAGCAACAACCCTATGCCCTGCCAAGGCTGTTCCGTAAGCATCAGCGTAATACTTAACGGCATCCACACCAGCGTCGCCCCCATCGGAACCATCGCCAACAGCGCGGTCACGGCGCCCAACAGCACCGGCGCTTTGACGCCCGCTACATAGTATCCCAGTCCGGCCAGCATGCCCTGCCCCAACGCAGCAAGCACCAGACCGTAAACCACGGCTCGGACCGTCTGCCCGGCGGCTCGCAAATAAACGTGCTGGTATTTCCCCAGAAACTGCACCAGACCTTGATGTAACTGCCTAACCGCCTCGTCGCCATCACGGAAACAGAAAAATACCGTCACCAGGATAACGCCTAGCTTCATAACATAATGACCGACACCGCCGAGAAACTTGGCAAACGCTCCTGTCCACTGCTGCGCCCAATCGGCAAATTGCGCCGCCACTCCGGCCCGGTCACCCGCCAAACGGTCCAGCCATTCCTGCGCCATGCTGCCCAGCCACGGAATACGCTTGATAAAATCCGGCAACCGGTAGGATTCCTGATTAAAACCGCTGACCAGGGTTTGATAAGCGGTTTTTAGCTCATCTTGCAACATGGCAACCAGCCAATAAACGGTCAGCAGGATCACCGCAGCAATAACCGCCGTCATCACCGCCGCGCTGAGCGTGGCCTTACCCTTGAGCTTATGTCTTAAGTAACGATATGGCGGCCACGCCACATAGGCGATAATCAGCGCCCAGGCCAGCGTGAGCAAAAACTCGCGCAGCACCAGAAAACCCAGCCATAAAATACCGGCGAGCAAAATGCCGGGAATGAGCTGCCGAATCGGTGTATTACCTAGATAATCATTCATATCCGCGACTCACAAAAGTAAACTTAATGTATCAAACCCGATGTTCAATCGGCATTGTATGCTATCGCCGTTTAATTATCAGCAATGACAAGACGGGCTTTATCCTGACAAACTGTCATTATTAAGCGCTATCATTATGGGTTGTCTGCTATATAATGAAACCGTGTGTCAACGAGAAGCCTACTGTCCGCAGGATAACGCATCCTGCATCGCCACAATCTGCAGCACACCGTAATTTAGGAATCTAATGGACTCTCGACTTAAAACTTCTGCGAACTTCAGGATGACGCAATGAATCTCGACATCCGCACGATGATGGTGATGATGTCCGCGCTGGCCCTGATGTTTTCCGGCCTGCTGACACTGGCGGGATTACATGCCGGTAACGTCCGCGGCGTGCAGCATTGGGCAATGGGCAGCCTATGCATCGGGCTGGGGCTAGGCTTTTCCTATACCCAGCTGGAACCGCCCGGCGACGCTTGGGCCCTGGTAATTGGCGCCGCACTGCCGATGGCGGGCGTGGGCTTGCAATTCAACGGCATCCAGACATTCAAGACGGGACGATGCAATGGATACATTCCGTGGTTGCTGGCCGGACTGGCGCTTATCCTGGGTATCTGGTTCGTTGTTATCCACCCCGATATTCATGCCCGCGCCGTCGCCAATTCGTTGGTTTTCGGTTTGAGCAACGCAGCCTGCGCCCGCGCCTTGTTGATCCGTATGGAACAACCGTTGCGTACCGCGTATTGGTTTACCGGTGCGACGTTCACGATACTTGCAGTATTGTTTTTGATCAGAGCAATTGTAGTTTTTTTCGCCCCGCCCAATAGCTACGGGCTTTATTTACAGACCCCCATCAATCCTATATCGTTTTTTATCGGCAGCATGGCGCAAATGTGCCTGGCCTTCGGATTCGTTCTGATGCTGAATTACCGGCTTTCCGCAGACCTGCAAAAACTGGCCGCAAGCGATGCGCTGACCGGAGCGCTGAACCGGCGCAGCCTGGAACAGGAGACAGCCCGCCTGTCAGCGCGCTGTTCCCGTACCGGAGATACGCTGGCAGTCATGATGATCGATGTCGACCATTTCAAGTCCATCAATGACCGATACGGCCATCCGGTGGGAGACGAGGTATTGAGGCGTCTGGCTGCGGTAGCGCAAAAAACCATTCGTAGCGACGACTACTTCGCCCGCTACGGGGGCGAGGAATTCTGTATTCTGCTGCCGTCCACTCTTGAAAAAGATGCCTGGACACTGGCGGATCGCCTGCGCCAGACTTATGCGGCAATGACGATGGAATTCGGTGGCGAGACTCTGCGCAGCACCATCAGTATCGGGGTCGCTGATTCAACGCATGTCGGACTGGAATTCAGCTCGCTGGTAGCCGCCGCCGATCAGGCGATGTACCATGCCAAACAGGAAGGCCGCAACCGGGTAGTGATGCATTCTGCTTATGTGTTGATTTAGTAAACAATCACGCCTACCCACAACCTCAAGCTTGCCTATTGTTCAGCTAACGTCACAACTGACGGCATGGACATTCCTCAACAAATCCGGATTCCAATGCTCAATCGCCCAGCTAAGCTGCTCGGTTACCGGGGCTGCTTGCAATTCAACCGGCGGTTTTTGCCTTAACAAGACCAACAACTCAAAAATAACGCGATGCGGTAACGTTAAATCAACCGCCGTTGCCTGCGTCTGTTTACTGAGTTTATAGCCTTGCTCGTCAACAATAACGGGGACATGCATATAGCGGGGCGTGGAAAATCCCAGCAGCTGCTGCAGGTAAATCTGTTTAGGTGTTGCATCCAGTAAATCAAATCCGCGAACGATATGGTTAACGCGCTGCATGTCATCATCAATCACTACGGCGAATTGATAAGCGATAATCCGGTCTTTGCGTTGCACGATAAAATCGCCGTCTTGCTCGGCAAGGTTATGGGAAATCAGGCCTTGCAGCTCATCCTGAAATGCAATGGTGCGGTTATCGGTTCGAATGCGCAGCGCATGGGGGCAATCAGGCGAAGTTTGTCGATCCCGGCAAATACCGGGGTAAATATCGAACTGCGATTGCCCTCTATCGCCCGCTGTCAGCGTTTTTCTGCTGCATGTGCAAGGATAGATGAGTTTGTTCCTTTGCAGGTCGCTGATAATGTCGTTATAAACGTCGATATGCCGGCTTTGATAATAAACGTCGCCGTCCCAATGCAGGCCGAAAGTTTCCAGGGTTTTTAAGATGGCGTCAGCGGAACCTTTTACGTTTCTAGGGGTGTCGAGATCATCAATGCGTAAAAGCCAGCGACCTTGCTGTGAGCGGGCTTGAAGATAGGCTGCAAGAGCCGTGTAAAGGGAACCGAGGTGTAAAGGGCCGGTGGGCGAGGGTGCAAACCGGCCGATAATGGGGTATTTATCCAGAGTTAACCCATTTGTTTTTCACGGATTTCATCAAGTGTTTTGCAATCGATGCACAAGCTGGCGGTGGGTCTGGCTTCCAGACGGCGTATACCTATTTCAATGCCGCAAGACTCACAATAGCCATAATCCCCTGATTCGATTTCTTTCAGGGATTCATCAATTTTCTTGATTAACCGTCGTTCACGATCGCGGGTCCTTAATTCCAGACTGAATTCCGACTCCTGAGACGCGCGGTCATTAGGGTCAGGAAAATTAGATGCATCGTCCTGCATATGATGCACGGTACGATCTACTTCGTGCATTAATTCGGCTTTCCAGTTTTTAAGAATAGTCTCAAAATGCTTTAATTGAGCACTATTCATATATTCTTCGCCTTCTTTTTCTTGATAAGGCTTAAAACTGAAAGGTGATGCGCCAGTTTTAGAACTATCGGTCATCCATTAACTCCTAAGACAAGATTAAATAAAACCGCGCATTTTTAGCAGAATAG
>JALNYY010000179.1 GCA_023229605.1 Methylobacter sp. | reverse complement strand
CATATGCCCGGTCCATTTAGGCAGCCAAAAATAGCCGGCAGCCATCAATATGAATACCGAGGCTGGAACCAATGTGTAATGAAAATGCGCGACAATAAAGTAAGTATCGTGATACTGAAAATCGGAAGGCGCAATAGACATCATCAGTCCAGTGAATCCACCCATCGTAAACAAAACGACGAAAGCAATACTAAACAGCATCGGCGTTTCAAAAGTCATCGAGCCTTTCCACATCGTCGCAGTCCAGTTAAAAACCTTAACGCCGGTAGGAATCGCAATCAACATGGTTGCATACATGAAGTACAACTCGCCTGCTATCGGCATGCCCACTGTAAACATATGGTGAGCCCAGACGATAAATGACAAAAATGCAATTGACGCAGTCGCATAAACCATTGAGCTATAGCCAAACAACGGTTTGCGTGCAAACACCGGGATAATGGTAGAAGCCACGCCAAATGTAGGCAGAATCATTACATAAACTTCAGGGTGCCCAAAGAACCAGAAAATGTGTTGATAAAGAACCGGGTCACCACCACCAGCCGCATCAAAAAAGCTGGTATGGAAGAACTTGTCTGTTAACAACATGGTCACTGCGCCCGCAAAAACAGGCATGATAGCGATCAGCAGGAAAGCGGTAATCAACCAAGTCCAAACAAACATCGGCATCTTCATTAAGGTCATGCCGGGAGCACGCATATTGAAAATAGTGGCAATGATATTGATCGCGCCCATGATTGACGAGATACCCAGCAAATGCACCGAAAAAATCGCAAAAGGCAATGCCTTACCGGTTTGCAATACCAACGGCGGATACAAAGTCCAGCCACTGGCAGGCGCGCCGCCTTCCATAAACAGGGTACTGGCCAGCAATAAGACACCGGCAACCAGCATCCAGAAACTCATGTTATTCATGCGCGGCAATGCCATATCCGGTGCGCCGATCATCATTGGAATCATCCAGTTGGCTAAGCCGACGAATGCCGGCATAACTGCGCCGAATACCATAACCAAGGCGTGCATGGTGGTCATTGAATTAAAGAACTGGGGATTGACAAACTGCATACCCGGTTCAAACAGTTCAGCACGAATAACCATTGCCATTGCGCCGCCGACAAAAAACATCGCCAAGGCGAACAGCAAATATAACGTACCGATATCTTTATGATTGGTGGTAATAACCCATCTTAAGAGTCCCTTAGCAGGACCATGATCATGATGATCATCATGTTCAGCGACTACAGCAGACATATTTCATACCTCTTGAATATATAAAAAAGATTAGATCGATAAAAACGCAATGACTTATTCATTTTTATCCGCCGCCGGTGTTGCCGATTGCAGAGCCTGGATAGCCGAAGGTTGAATAGAATCACCCACCGAATTACCCAAACCATTACGGGTATAGGTTACGACTGCAGCAAAATCAACTGCACTTAACATTTTGCCGAAAGCCGGCATCATGCCTTTTCCGTTCAACATTAAATTAACTTGAGCATTAATATCGCCTGTTACTACCGGACTTGCCTTTATAGCGGGAAAAGTACCCGGCAACCCTGCTCCGTCTGCCATGTGACATGACGAACAGTTGGTGTCATAAACAGCTTTACCTTTAGCAACCAGCTCTTCCTTAGTCCATTGCTTGTTTGCCGAGCCTGCTTCAGCCTCTATTGCCGCTTTTTGTTTCTCTACCCAGGCATTGTAGTCCGGCTCATCCATTGCAATAACAACAATCGGCATAAACCCATGATCTTTACCGCAAAGCTCAGTGCATTGGCCACGATAAGTACCCGGTTTATCCACCGAAGTCCATGATTCATTGATAAATCCGGGATTGGTGTCTTTTTTCCAGCCCAGATCAGGCACCCACCATGAATGGATAACGTCTGCCGAGGTAAATACGAAACGAATTTTCTTTTTAGTTGGAATAACTAACGGCTTATCAACATTCAACAAGTAATTAGGAACAGAACGAGGGTCGATGCCTGAACCTACCTGACGAACTTTATTGCTCGCCTCATCCAGACTGCTGAAAAAATGAATCCCATTATCGAGATATTCATACTCCCACTTCCATTGATGCCCGGTTACCTTAATAGACATTTCTGATTCTTGCACATCATCCAGTTCCATCATGGCTTTTGTGGCTGGAATAGCCATACCGATCAAAATCAAGGTCGGGATAATAGTCCAAATAATTTCAACCGTCGTATTTTCATGAAACTGCGCAGCTTTATGTCCTCTTGATTTACGATGATGGTAAATCGAGTAAAACATAGTTCCGAACACACCGATGCCTATGAATACACAAATCCATAGAATAAGCATATGCAGGTCATAAATGTCATTGCTGACCTTCGTAACCCCTTTCATTAAATTGAGCGTATATTCCGCCTGTGCTGTTCCTAGGCCCAAAGCCATTAAGATCAGACCTGCGAACAGTTGCTTTGTTTTCTTCACGGAGCAGCCTCCTCGTTAGTAGTTATAAACTCTTGTATGCGTTATATCGTTTCGTAATTTCAGGACATGCCAAGGCCGACCTCATTCCATTTACGTAATAATTATCACAAATAATCTTTTCGATTTTAACCTATGAGGGCAATCTATACCAGTTGTCCTTTTCCTGATTGTATGCGCCGCAAAGAAAAGGCTTGTGAATCAATGCGACTCACAAGCCTTTTGTTTTCTAACTTTGAAATTTGATCAGCTGTTTAACGCATCCGCATAAGCCATATCAAAGTTAGGGATGTGGTTATCTAGCCAACCCTTAACCAATTGACCAACGCCTTCGTCAACTTCTGCCTCACCCGCATGAAATTTGGCTTGCAGACCACCGCAAATGCCTATCAAAGCCTCATGCTCTTCCTTGTGGCGAGCGTAGCCGGCATAACCTTTTGCCTGCATTTCTCTTTCTTCATGAGCAAAATGATCAACAACATAGGAAATCAAATCATCTAATTGCGCACCGATTGCAGAGCGCTCCGCTCCACCCGTTGCCAAGTCATACAGTTTATTAAGCTTATCAAACAAAATTTGATGCTCCTGATCCGCAAAGCCGACATTTGTACCGAATTGACTAGCTGTCCAAGTAATTAAAGCCATAACATTTCTCCTGATAATATTTATTATTGAGTATTTACCGCACAAACATTATGGATTATATCCGCCGCCAAATCTATATTTAATTTTCGTTATAAATCAACTTGCTCCACGCTTCCCGGAAATCTATTTTTTTGTTAGTTCCCATGACTCGAGAGCCCTATCAGAACATTCTTAAGTTAGTGCAGCTTTGCCAAAAAAGAAGGATCTACCCGACAACCGCCAATCTCCGGACGATCCAACAGATCCTGCTCAAAATCCCGGTAAGTCGATAGCTGAAAAGCAATACGCGTAATCTTGCCGCCGGAAAACTCAAACTCCATCGCGCCGCCTTTAATACGAGGCCCGCCTTCTTTAGTGGTGAACAATAAAATTCCCGAATTACCCGCAGGCTTTCCCAAACCGTCCGGGACCGGCCGCGCACAACTGAGTTCGCTTATTAACAATCCTGAAAAGACTTGCGCCAATTGACGGGCGCTGACGACAACCCCCTCGCCGGGAATGGCTGCCGGTGCGGACGCTGCTGCCGCAACAGGTGCAGAAGCATCCGCAGGGGCAGACACTACAGGGGGATTCAGCAACAATTCCAAGCCGAAATCACCTAAATGGTTTTGCAGCAACACACTGCCGTCGCCATTTTTCTCCGTATTTAACAAAGGATACAGCTGTTGCTCCATTTCCACCTTGTTTGGATTTTTCAGCACTGCGACCAGCTGCCGCTCAATCGACCTAAGCGGCGTAAATGCGTGCTCTTTTTTCTGGCTTGCTTCTCCCATCTGATCCCAATCGGACTGCGTATTAACCGGAAGCCCCATCGACTTCATAACTACGTAGTCATCAGCCGCCAGACAGTTCGCAAAGTTTTTGCTGCGATAACTGTCCAAAACCTTGGGCCGCATTTCTTCGCTCAACGTCTTTTGCCGACTGATATTGTAATTGTTCCAATCGCCATTTTTAGCCAGAAAGTAGTAAATCACCGCATTGCGATCAAACTTATTGAAGCCCAAATCCTTCAGCGCCAGCTTCATTTTCCGGCAATTACCTTCCACTTCCTGGTAATTATTCCAGTCAGGCTTTAAATTCGGTTTTGCCGGATGTTTAGATTGCTCAATCAGCTGCTGAAGATTGATCTCCCCAGCCGCTGACTTTATCGGCGAATAGCCTATTTCTTCGAACGACAAATCGCGCGCATCGGGAATGCCGTCGGCGGTAGTCTTTAATAACAAAGAAGGCAGGATTTCCGGATAAATTTTCAGTTCGCCCAGCTGCTTGGTATCCGAACTAAACAGATTAAGCCCCCCTTCCGCCACATCATAAACTTTAAACATCGTCTGATTCAGCGTTCCGGTCTTGCCTGAAAAAGCCGTGGCCGCCGGCAGCGAATGCGACTCCGAGCTATGCTTCGCCGATTGATGGGACGCCGGCGTTGTTACTTCGGCTTGCTGATTGCTCTTTACCCATTGCCCCGCAACCTGTCCCATAATGGCAACGCCCATACCGACGCCTGTCAACGCCAACAAATTGCTGGCCGTATTCACATCGCCGACCAAACTTGACACATCCACGTCGCTATTGGCGTTAGTATAAAAATTATAATCGACCATGGTTTCCCTACCTGAATCCAGCCGTATCCATGGCGTCAGGTAAAGTTTTTTAGCATCGAAGGTAAAGTTGCACTTGCCTGTGGTCGCCTGATACAAAAAACCGGTGGCTTCATGACTGAATTTAAGCGCCTCGTTACGCACGCTGTAAATAAGCGCCGCAGATAAATCGCCTTTTTCATAAGACGGCGCCATATTGGTACAGCCGCTTTTCAGTACATTGTCGCCTTTAAAATCGAACTCCGAAATCAGCCGCACATAATAATCGTCGCCATCAATAGCTTGAAAGCCTTGTAACGGCTGAAACTGGCTGGCCTGGGTTGATGGATGATCAATCACAATTTGCCGGGTCGTTGTACACCCGGACAACAGCGTACCGGCAACTAAAATGAATTTTACGGATGAGAACTTCATAGATGAGTTATAGCGAGTCGACATGCATTAACCTTGTACCGTCACACAACGGCGAATCGAACTGAAAAAAGATGAAAATAATAGGGCTTTATCAAAGACCTTGTCATGTTTTATTTTTGCCGGGCCATCCGTAGATGCATTTACCAGACGCTTGAAGCTTCAGCTGTTCCGAGAAAAAATCGAAATCAGCGACTTCTTTATAAGGCAGCACCCCCAGCAAAGGTGCATCCAGCGCGGCTTTTATGGCAAGGATATTCTCGTCTCTGCTTAACAATTCCGGGTCAGTGCATACCGCAATCCAGCCGGTGCAGTTTACGCCCGACTGCACTATCGCCTGATAAGTCAACCGCGCATGATTAATGCAGCCCAGCCTGACGGCAACTACCATAATAACCGGCAAAGCCAGTAATCTCGCCAAATCGCTGATAGCTTCGCACTCGTTTAAAGGCGTGTACCAACCGCCGGCGCCTTCAACGACAACAATATCAGCCAAGGTTTTCAATGTTTCGAATCCGGCTGCCAGTTGATCCAGTTTGACCGGATTTTTTACGCCGGCAATATGGGGCGAAACCGGTAGTTCGTAGGCGTAAGGATTGATCAAGTCATAATCAACCTGCAATGAAGCGTTTTCTTGTATCAGCAAGGCATCTTCATTTTTCAGTCGCCCCCCCTGCATTAAACAACCGGAAGCAACCGGCTTCATGCCTGCAACCGATTTCCCCCGACGTTTAAAATAACGCATCAGCGCAATCGTCGCCCAGGTTTTACCGACATTGGTGTCGGTGCCGGTTATGAAGTAACCCCTTTCCATCAGCTTACCTTCACCGTAATGACCTCGAAAGTCGCGAAAACCAGATCGCCGGTTCGATGCCGCCCATAAGCCGCAATCATGCCCTGCATCTGCGTCTTGGTAGTGATGTTCTTGTTGCGCCCGCCAATCATATTATGCGCGCCGATATGCTTTAACTCCTTCATCAATTCCAAAACAGAGCCGTAGCCCGATACATAAAGCTTGGTCTCAACCTTTATCTCGGTATAGCCCGCTAACCGAAGAAAATGCACCAGCTGCTGTTCGCTGTAAAACTCATTAACGTGATTAAAATCGTCAACTTCCGCCCACGCAGTTTTTAATTCCTTCAATGTTTGCGGACCGAATGTCGAAAACACCAGCCGGCCGCCCGGCTTCAACACCCGCTTAATATCGGTAAAAACGGCTTCGAGATCGACGCACCATTGCAAAGCGAGATTGGACAGCACGCCATCGACGATTTGCCCTGCCAACGGCAACTGTTCCGCATCGGCGCATAAATAGGCTACATTATGCATACCGGCCCGCTTTCTTCGCGCCGCCTGCAACATCGGCAACGCAATATCCAAGGCGATGACAGACTGTAGCCGAGACGCGCATCCCAACAATTCCGACGTTAAAAACCCGGTGCCGCAGCCCAAGTCCAGCAGCGTTCCGGCCAGGCTTTCAGTGTCGACAGCGCCTAACAGCGCTTTGCCGACAGTGCGCTGTAACTCGGCAACGCCATCATAAGTAACCGAAGCCGCCGCAAACGACTGCTTGATTTTACTTTTATCTAAATACATTGCTCGTCCATAAATCGGGAAATAATCGCAGCCGTTTCCCGGCTGTGCGACAAAAACGGCACATGCCCCGCCCTGTCGATGATATTTAATTCCAGACTCGGCAATAACCGCCGCATTTGTCGACCCACAGCCACGGGAATCAGGGTGTCCAGACCGCCTAATATGACCGAAACCGGAATCCTCAGCTCCGACAAAACCGGCCTCAGATCTGCCTGCTTCAGTATGTCCAAACCGCCTTGCAAGCTATTTTTATCCGGCGCATCGCATTCAAACACGGCTGTTTTAAGGGATTTCAACAGGGCTTTCCGGTCGGGTAAACCGTTCACCTGCAAGGACAAGAACCGCAGCAAGGTCGCCTGGCAGTTTTCATTCAACTGTTCGGCAAAGGCATCCAGCAACCGGACATCCATGCCCGGCCATTCTGTTTGCGTTTCGGGCGACCGGCCGGTCGCCCCTACAGCAAACGAGGGGTTCCCCGCCAGCAAAGCCAGTGAAGACACCCGCTCAGCATGCCGACCGGCTATATCAAGCGCAACAGTTACCCCCAGAGACCAGCCCAGCCAGCAACAGCTTTCGCCGGGCACGGCATTAACCAACGCGTCGCCAATCCGTTCCAGCGTAAACGGATCGATTTTTTCGCTACGCCCGTGTCCCGGCAAATCGATACAGGTAACCCGGTAATTTTGCGCCAAATGCTTGGCGAACTCCCGCCAGATACCGGTGTGCATAGCCCAGCCATGCACCAACACAATAGGCTTGCCTTTACCGTATGTTTCCAGGTGAATTTTCGTCACTTACGGCCTACGATTATTTTGGCGAGCGCGTCCAGCAACCGGTCGACATGCCGCTCCTCATGCAGGGCTGAAAAAGTCACCCTCAGCCTTGCGCTGCCTTGAGGCACTGT
>JALNYY010000178.1 GCA_023229605.1 Methylobacter sp. | reverse complement strand
CCACCTGATGCCCGCGACCGAAACCACGCGCGGCGGGCGCTATATCTTGCCCTGTTTGCGGCTGATGTCTTCGGATTTGGTCATTGATGAAATCGACGATTTCGACGGAACCGACCTGATTGCAATAGGCCGCCTGATTCATCTGGCCGGTATGTTGGGACGCAAAGTGATGATCTCCTCAGCAACTATTCCGCCCGATTTGGCCGAAGGCTATTTTAACGCCTACCGGGAAGGCTGGCAGCTGTTTGCCAAGACCCGCGACGTCTCCGGCCGTATCGGTTGCGCCTGGATCGACGAGTTTGCAACCTACATTGAGACACTATCCCACGGCGACATAGAAGCCTACCGCTCGGTTCACCAAGCCTATACCGGCAAAAAGCGGCTTAAGATAAACAAATTAGCCGTTCGCCGGAAAGCCGAGATTATCGCGCTGGATAAAACCGAACCTTGCATCGGCGATGATCAAACCCTCGAACAGCTATTTTTTACCGCCATACAACAAACCGCCGCCACGCTTCACCACCGCCATGCCAGACCTGACCCGCACGGCAACAAGCGGGTTTCATTCGGCGTAGTGCGCGTCGCGAACATTCCGCCGTGCATCAAGCTGGCTCAATATTTAGCGGAAGCTCAATGGCCCGACGATATGGATATACGGGTGATGGCTTACCACAGCCAGCAACTGCTGTTGCTGCGTCACCATCAGGAACAGCATCTGGACGCCGTGTTAAAACGCCACGACCCAGAGCAAGTTTTCGAGCATCCGCTGATCCGGCAACATCTCGATACCAGACACGCCGCCAACATGCTGTTCATCCTGGTGGCGACACCGGTTGAAGAAGTCGGGCGCGATCACGATTTCGATTGGGCGGTGGTCGAACCCTCGTCGTACCGCTCGATCATCCAGCTGGCAGGCCGGGTGCTCAGGCACCGGGACGAAACGCCGGATACCGCCAACATCGCCTTGCTGCAATACAACCTGAAAGCGTTAATCCAACCGGATGAAAGCCCCGCCTATTGCCGCCCCGGTTATGAAAGCAAAGACCATCTACTGGGCAGCCACGACTTAAGCACACTGATTCCCGACGATCAGTTGACCTCAATCAACGCCTTGCCGCGCATCCAGCGCAACACCCAACTACAAGAGACCGAACGCCTGGCGGATTTGGAGCATTACTGCATACAACAGTTGCTTACCGCTTATCAAAGCCAAGGCCCGGAGCAACTGCAAGGCTGGTTAAGCGGCTGCTGGTGGCTGACCGCACTGCCGCAACAGCTCAGCCCTTTTAGAAAACAGGAACCGCAACAGACTTTATACCGGATACCGGATGGAAAAGGCGGTTGGACATTTGCCGAAAAATCGCCTCAAGGACTGCTCAACCCGGTTGAAGACCGTTACAAAATCGACTCCGATATTGAACTAAGCAATCAGGCGCAAGCCAGATGGTGGCTTTATCGCGATTATCAGTCTTTGCTTGAGGAAGTCGCCGAACAAAAGAACTGGTCATTGCGTGATACCGCATTGCGTTATGGCGAAATCAACGTGCAAATTGATGATAATGATATTTTGAAAGGTCGGCGCTTTGCCTATTGCGATCAATTGGGGTTTTGGAAAAAACCGCGATAGGGCCAATGGAGCACGGATGAAGAGCCGGGCTCAATAATTTAGATGTTATTATCTAAAATTATATATAATGCAGGCATAGATTCTCAGTCACTATCGGACATTTTCATCATGCCATTAAAATTTTACGACAGCCCATTTCATGTTAATCACGACGCGGAAACCGCCAGTAAAATGGTCATGAAAATGGACTTATCCATCATGCTTAGCCGTTTAATCGAAAGTAAACAATGGACACAAGTGCAGGCGGCGGAACAGCTTGGGGTCAAACAATCCCGCATATCCGATTTAATGAACTCTAAAATTGAAAAATTCACCATTGATGCGCTGTTTGATATGCTGGATAAGTTCGGTTTTCAAATAAACTGGACTATGCCATCATTACAAAAGGCCACGATGGTCATAAAAGCGAAAGCGATTCAGTGAGCTTTCTTTATCCCTGCCAGCAACTCTTTTAAGCGTTGCTCGACCACTTTCATGGCTTGCCGATCAATACCGTTGGTAGTTTTGACAAAGGCATGTAGCACAACAATCGTATCCAGATATTTTGCTACATAAATGCAGCGAAAAGCCGGGCTGCCGTTTTTTCTCAATTCAATAACACCTGCGCCAATACTATCCAAATGGGTGACCGGTAATTTCGGCTCTTCATCAAACTGAATGCGTCTTAAATCTTTACCAAATTCATCCTGTATTTTATCGGGTAAATCTTTATATTCCTTTTCAGCGGCATCGTTTACAAAGGCAAATTTTTTCGCTTTTTTCATTCAACAATTCCATTAGCGGTAAACCATTTTTATGAACATCTAAAAGCAACGGACAAATAATTTTAAATGTTAGACTTTAAGCTGCCTGTTCGGCAGTGGATGAAAAAATACAATGTTATAAATACATTTCTAAGCTACCTATTCGGCAGTGTTTATAAGCTTACACATTTAGTCTTAATTAATCCACAAAATAATAAAAAAGTTACAAAAAAGAATTTTATATATACAGGTTGTTATTTTTATTTCTTTACACTACACTCTCCTTCGCCATCAATTTAGAAGGACATCCACATGTTAGACCCTGCAATCGAAAACTTCTTGTCCGAGCGCAAGGCTGCCCGGATTAAGAAGAATCTAAAACCCGGCATCAGCGATCAAGAAAGGCGAGCTATTGAACTTGAAGCGACTGAGTTTTTCCGCTTGGACAACTGGTTGCCCGATGCGGCCAAGCGGGCAGGCTGGCTGTCGATGCTGAGCCATCCCGGCAAGTTCACCCACCCCAGCGCAAAGACCAGCGCAATAATTGCCAAGGCTCCGTCTAAACCCGACGGCTTTTTGCGCACCGGCAATGCCGATACCGACCTCGACGTGCTGGGCAATGCGGCCGCCCTGGATGTCCACAAATTCCTGTCGCTGCCCTTAACCGACGGGCAAACCGTGCTGGCGCATTTGGAACAAAACAGCGCCGCCATTCAAACGCAATTCGAACTATCCACCCTGCCCTTTGCCGAACTACAGCAAGGCTTGTTAGCCATCAAGCAAAGCTCGGATACCGCCAAAACCTCGGAAAAAATCAAGCAGGTTTATTTTCCGGTCGGTGACGGCTACCACCTGCTGTCGATACTCACCCCGTCCGGTTTGATGTTCAAGCTCAAGGAGGCCATTAACGTCCTGCGTTTTTCCGACGAGGCCAAACAAGCCCGCGAAGACCGCCGCCATCAAGTTCATAACGAACAAGGTTTTGACGAACTTTACAATCTGTCGGTGATCGGCTTTGGCGGCACCAAGCCGCAAAACATCAGTGTGCTCAACAACCAAAACGGCGGCACCGCGTACTTATTGCCGTCATTGCCGCCGCAACTGGAAACACGCGCCATCCAACCGCCTAAAACCAGCTTTTTCAGCGACAGCCTGTATTACAAACATTATCAGGACAGTTTTAAAGCCTTGCACCGCCTGCTTACGGTCAATCACAACACCATCGACATCCGTGAAGGCCGCGATTATTGGATAAGCTCGATTGCCGAACAACTCCTCGAAAAAGTCTGGCAATTTCGGCAACTACCGCCCGGCTGGTCGGAAACAACCAACCTGCCGCTGGCGCAAAAAACCTGGCTGGATGCCGCCTACAACGAACAGCGCGAAAACCAAGACGTTTGGCTGGACGAAATCATCCGCTCCATCACCGACTGGTTTTATATCGCCTACGAAAAAACCGTCGGCAAAGACAAAGCCGTCTTTTTGGGCGATGTCGAACTGGCTCATATCCGCACCGTGCTTGGCGCTATGCAGGAGGATTTACGATGAACCGCTTTTTAATCATCCCGCACGTAAAAATCCACAATGCCAATGCGCTGTCCAGCCCTTACACCATCGGCTTCCCGGCAATGACCGCCTGGCTGGGCGGCGCTCATGCCTTGCAGCGCAAACTGTGTGCCGGGCAATTTAACGGGTTGGCATTTACCCGCGCCGCCGTCGCCTGCCACAGCATCGATCTGCAAACTTACAAAGGCCGGGGCGATTACGTGCATTCGATCATCGGCACCGGCAATCCGCTGGATAAAAACGGCGAACGCCCGTCGTTTATCGAGGAAGCCCGCTGCCATCTCATCGTATCGTTGGTGATTGAATACGAAGGCGTTGGTCAGGACGATGCCGACGCCTTTTTAGCGGCCGTCGAAACGCAGTTAAGCACGCTAAAACTGGCGGGCGGCGACATCCTGGAATTTAAAAGGCCGGAATTGCTGAAAGTAAATGGCGCGGACGACTTAGCCAAACTCACCCGCAAACTGATGCCCGGTCATGTGCTGAAAGAGCGCCGCGATTTAATGATCGAAGCCATGCAAAACCAGGGCGGCGACATCGATGCCGTCACTGCGCTGCTCGATTACCTAACCGTCCGCCACCGCAGCGAAACCGGCGAAGACGGACAAACCGAATGGACCGCCAAACGCAAAAAAAACGAACGCAAAAAAACCGGCTGGATAGTGCCGATTGCGACCGGCTTTCACGGCATCAGCGCATTGGGCAGCGCCGAAAACCAGCGCGACCCGGACACCCCGCACCGCTTTGCCGAATCCCTGGTCACACTCGGCGAGTTTGTGATGCCCTACCGCATCAAGCGTTTGGACGAGCTGCTTTGGCACAGCCATTACGACGCCGAAAATCACTTTTATCTGATTCAACAACACAGCAAGGAAAAATATCATGGCAAATAACCTGAAAGTCACCGTACTGGCCTTCGAGAAAAAACTCGTCCCTTCCGACGGCCGTTTGTACGGCACGAGCTGGGAACGCAGGAACGAGGCGGCCGCACCGCTGAAACTCCAAGAAAAATCGGTGCGCGGCACCATTTCCAACCGCCTGAAAAAAGACTTGCAGAACGACCCGATGAAACTGGACGCGGAAGTTGAAAAACCGAACCTGCAAACCGTCGACAGCTGCGCCCTGGGCAGCGACCAGGACACCTTAAAACTGGCGTTCACCTTAAAAGTGCTGAGCGGCGTAGAAAAACCGTCGGCCTGCAACAATGCCGAATTCAACGCCGGCTATACGCAAGCCGCCAAAGCCTATATCGACTCGGAAGGCTTTACCGAACTGGCCAAACGCTATGCAACCAACATCGCCAATGGCCGCTTCTTGTGGCGCAACCGGGTTGGCGCGGAACGGATTGAAGTGGCTGTAACCGTGCGCAACGAAGGCGAACAGCAAACCTGGATATTCGATGCCAAGTCCGTCGGCACCCGCGATTTTAACCATGCCCACGCCGACATCGCCCAACTGGCGGCAAAAATCGCCGACGCGCTGGCCGGTAAGACCGAGTTCCTGCTGCTGGAAATCAACGCCTATGCCCAAATCGGCTTGGCGCAGGATGTTTATCCGAGTGAAGAACTGGTTTTAGACAAAGGCAACAGCAAGTCGAAAAAAAGCAAAATCCTCTACCACATCGACGGCGTTGCCGGCATGCACTCGCAAAAAATCGGCAACGCCCTGCGCACCATCGACACCTGGTACCCGGAACCGGAAGGCGGAGTCATCGGCCCGATAGCGATTGAAGTCTACGGCGCGGTAACCAACCTGGGCAAAGCCTATCGCACGCCGAAAGACAAAGCCGACTTTTACAGCCTGTTCGACCGTTTTGCGCGGGGCGAAAAGCTGTCCGGCAAAAACGACGAGCATTATGTGATGGCCGTGCTGGTGCGCGGCGGCGTATTCGGCGAAAGCGGCAAGGACTGACCATGAACCACTACCTGGAAATCACCTTGCAGCCCGATGCCGACATCGGCTTGCATTTCTTATGGGAGAAAGTCTATCAACAGATTCATTTAGGGTTGGTTGAGATGCAGGACGGCAACGGCAAAATCCCCATCGGCATCGCGTTGCCGGACTACAACGCAGCAAAGCGCCAACTCGGCGACAAACTGCGGCTGCTGGCCGAAACCGAAGCCGAGCTTGAACGCTTTAACGCAAACCGCCGGCTGAACCGCCTGAGCGACTCCGTGCACCTGACCGGCATACGCAACGTTCCCGGCCGCATCCAAACCCATGCCTGTTATTACCGGATTCAGCCTAAAAGCAGTAACGCAAGACTGGCAAGGCGCAAAGCCAAGCGGGAAAACATCGGCATTGAACAAGCGCTGGCCGCACTCGAAAGCTGCCCGGAGCAACGTAGCGATGCGCCTTTTGTATGGATTAAAAGCCTAAGCAGCGGGGAAAGGTTTCGTTTGTTTATAGGCTATGTCGAAGCGCCGGAACCTATCAACGCAGGTTTTAACGCTTATGGTTTAAGCCGGCAAAGCAGCGTTCCTGTTTTTTGACCATCGGTTGGTCAGGCTCTTTAAAAACGCATTTAAATCAGTAGATTAGCTTGGGCGTGTTTTTCGATGGTAAAAACGGAAAAATACGCCTAAGCTGTTGATGCATTTGTTTTATCCCGGATAAATCTGTTGTTCACTGCCGCACAGGCAGCTTAGAAAAGATGGATCGCCTAGCGGCGGAGGTCGTCGCGGTTCACTGCCGCACAGGCAGCTTAGAAAAGCTGTTTAAGTGTATCTGCCGCTAACGTGTCGTTCACTGCCGCACAGGCAGCTTAGAAAACATTGCCACACTTTGAACAAGTGCTGTTTGAGTTCACTGCCGCACAGGCAGCTTAGAAACGGTGGTATATATGTTGTAGGCTCCGTCTTTGTTCACTGCCGCACAGGCAGCTTAGAAAAACGTCCCGCATCCAGCAAAGCCAAACCGATCGTTCACTGCCGCACAGGCAGCTTAGAAAACAAACGATTAAAGCCGATGGCACGGAAACAAGTTCACTGCCGCACAGGCAGCTTAGAAAAATTCCTCCAATAGATGCAACACATTGATGATGTTCACTGCCGCACAGGCAGCTTAGAAAAAACAAGGCGAAACGCCTGTACTTTTGACTCTGTTCACTGCCGCACAGGCAGCTTAGAAATGGAACTGGAACGTCCGCCAGTCCGACAACAGGTTCACTGCCGCACAGGCAGCTTAGAAAAAGGCGGTATATGAGAAATCACAAAGCAAATTGTTCACTGCCGCACAGGCAGCTTAGAAATTGATGCGTCGTTGTTGTCTACGGCCAGCACCGTTCACTGCCGCACAGGCAGCTTAGAAAACCGGCGCAAGATGCTCAGCCGGTTGGCTAAAGTTCACTGCCGCACAGGCAGCTTAGAAATGTACTTCGAGTTCGTGATAGGCCTGTAACGTGTTCACTGCCGCACAGGCAGCTTAGAAATACCTTCTTTTATCGCCGCTGTCAGCTGTTTCGTTCACTGCCGCACAGGCAGCTTAGAAATCCCGTAAAATCCGTATAATACAGCACTCAAGGTTCACTGCCGCACAGGCAGCTTAGAAATTATCGCAGTAATCCTGTTTGGCCTGTTTAATGTTCACTGCCGCACAGGCAGCTTAGAAATGATTGTCGACTTGAACGGGTTGTAGGTTCTGGTTCACTGCCGCACAGGCAGCTTAGAAAATATCGAACGCGGGCGCCCACAGCGTGCCGTCGTTCACTGCCGCACAGGCAGCTTAGAAAATAAATATTAAAAACTGATGTTACGCACAGATAGTTTTTGTCCTGTTTGCCGCGCTGCATGGATGGAGTGCATGAAAGCA
>JALNYY010000013.1:2912-49704 GCA_023229605.1 Methylobacter sp. | reverse complement strand
ATAACAGCGGCGTCTGTTGATAGTTCGCTGACACTGACATTCATGTTCAGATTAATTCGCCCGGAATCAAGCACCACGGGGACAAATTTTAAGCCGATACCGAATTCTTTAAATTGAATGGTAATTGTCCCGTTATTTATACCGCCTTGCGGGATCGGAACGGGGAATTCACCGCCTGAAACAAAGGTTGCCGGTTGCCCTGACAACGTCGTTAACGTGGGTTGGGCTAAAATTTTCGCCAATTGCTGGTCATTGGCGGCATCGATGGTCAGATTAAACATAAATTGACCGCTGATCGCCTGCAAAAAGAGGGCGCCGGCGTTAAAACTATGGGGGTTAAGTAATCCGCCAATACCCGATGCATTTAAACTTCCTCCCCCGTTAACAGCCCCGAACGAAAAATTATTAGAGGTTTGCAAAGCGCTAAATTTAATATTCAGACCCCTGATCAAAGTTCTATTAATCTCAGCTACTTTTACATCCAGCATAACCTGCTGGGCGCCTCCAACAGTCATCAAATTGATAACGTGCGGGACACCGCTTGCACTTGGGTCGACTCTTGGCTGGGCACTACTGGTTGATACATTAATGTTACCCTGGCCAGCAGCAGCCCCAGTACCGCCCACCCCCAGGGCCGTCGAAGCGCCTACAAAACTTCCCGCCAAATCAATTGACGCCTGCATATTAGCCAGGGTGCTGACTTCGCCGCTTAGCACGATATTTTTCTGCGATGACCGGACAGCTATATTTTCATTAGGGAGCAACTCATTTAACTTGGCTTTTAATGAATCCAGATCATGCGTCACTTCGATATCGAGGATTTGCATGATTTTCCGGTTTGCCCCCCACAGATACAAATTCGTTGTACCTAATGATTTTCCCCGGATTAATAGCTGATTCGGCGGAATTAAACTCGTCTCTGCAGCTTCAGTATCCACTGGAAAATCTGCAATAGCAGGATTACCTTGCGATATTTCCGCTACATTTCTGTCCAGCGTAATCAACCGAGATTTATTTAACGAAACCTGCACCTTGACGGATTTAATGTCTGCGCTACTCATCGCGGCAACCGAATGGTGCATAACACATAACGCGATAAGTGAAAAAATACAGGATATTTTTTTGTTAATTCTTAAATTCATAGCTAACTCATCTGATGATAACAAGCATTAATTTATTGCTTAATTTGGCTACTAACTTGTCACGGCTTCAGTCGCCTTTGAGTGGCTAAAGCCCCCCACAAAGGCAGAAAATTTACATAATTAGCGTTGCTGCCGCGCCTTAAGTCGCGGTAGCCTTTAATTTTCCATTACAGAATCTGTCATTAACAGATTTCCCCATGCCTTTCATCACCATGGAATTATCTTTAGTACACGTTTTTTACCTCGTATTTTCTCAACCGGCTTCGGTTGTTCTTCGGCTACTTTGACTGTAGTATCTTCTAATTCGCTATCCAGCGGGTTTCTTAATGTCAACCGTATCGTTCCTTCCTGCATTGCCTGAACAATTATCTCGGCCTGCTCCGGCTTTATTTCCAGCGTAACCGCTCTGACTATGGCTGGCTTTTCTTTTTCCTGAGAGGCTTCCTGATCTACCGCCAATACTTTAATATTCTGCAACAGCGTTCGTGTGATGGCATGATTTATAGTCCGATCCATTTTCGTGGCAAGAATATCGACCCTGTTTCCGGGTAAAATAAATCCTGCTACACCGACTACATCATCCACTCGCACTGAAATGGCGCGATATTCTTTGGTAATCAACGCAGAAAGCGTGCTGCCGCCCAAATAGTCTGAAATTCTTTTTTCCGTTATTATTTCGTCAGGATAGAATTTGTTCATTGTAATTTTATTGACGACTTGTTCTTTTGATGAAAAGGCGCCTTGCGGGACTAAATCTCCCGGCCAGGGAATCACTTCAAGCTGGGATTCTTCCAGCTTGACGCCGAAGGGTATTTCAACTTTAGCGACAACAACAGGCACCGCTTTAACGAGCACCGCTCTGTCCTGTATCAACCGATTGGCAACCCATCCGGCAAGCAATGCCAGCAGCAACGCGATACTCAGCATAATAATAAAACGCCTGTTCATTTATTCACCCCTTCTATATTGTTTAATGCGCTCTAAAAGTGACATAAATTAGCCATGAACCCTGAGTTGCAAATTTCCGGATATAAAACATAAAAGGTCGCTAATGCAATTGCCGGCGCCAGCGGCAACCGGTAACTCGCAGCATCGGATTTGTCCGGCTTCTGGTAAGACAATATCCCGGTAAACAAACCATGAATAAGCGCTTTGTATCTGAGCAAGAGTTTAACCAAGTCTCCCTTCACGATTATAAAAACGACTGCCATTACAAAAATCGCAATATAACTGTAAAGAGCGACATTCAAAACGGAATCAAGACCCAGAGCACTCCCTATTGCCGCCATCAGCTTTACATCGCCCGCCCCCATGCTGGCGAAAACGTAACCCGGCAACATCAGCAGCAATCCTGCAACCAGTCCTGCGCTACTATCCCTTAACCCCAGTCCTTCGGCAGAAAAATGATTCCAGCTTAATCCTGAAACAATAATAATCAATGAAATCCAATTGGGTATTTTTTTTGTGGTTGCATCGTAAATAGACGCAATCAATAAACATACGGTGAGGATGGAATAAATAATAAACATGAACTGACTATAAAGGTATGTTTTACAGTTCAAATATGAAACGCCAGGCGTATTTCAAAACCATAATCCGGTGAATAAGACATTCCGGCATTAGCTTGCCAGCCTATGATTCAGCTGAACAATCAAGACGGATAGCGTGTAATAGATATTGCAGTTAAAAAGGCTATATAACCTATGGAAACGCTGATTTAATCCTTCGACAGGCTCAGTATTAACGGTAAGCTTTTTATTTCGTTCGTGGTGAACGTATTGAACCATGAACGAAATCGATTTATTCAGCGCTTCCTTAGGGGCTGAAGATGTAAGCGTGAATTGACAGCGGATTGAAAGCCGTTTGCAAACCACTACTATAAACGGCAATTACTATTGTCATAATGTGATGCCAACACCCGAGCGATAAAAAAATCAGGTGAGAGAGACGTCTCTGATGACAATAAACCTCGCAAACTTAAATTCTCGTCGAAAGCCAATCATTATTATAAAAATACCAAACGCTTATAACAAAAATAGTCGTCTCCCTCGAAGACATCAGGGGGGAGTTATGGCATTTGCAATTGCTGTTACAGCAGCTTTAATAGCATTTAGTAAATCAGTACCATAAGCCGCAACCGCAATGGCAACCAATATAGCTACAACAACCGCCCATTCTGCAACTTCGCCACCTTTTCGATCAGTAAGAAATGCTTTTATTTTGTTTATTAAATCTTTCATGACTTTTCCTTAGTGCAAAATTAAATAAATCTCAGATACGATTTATTTACTCATTAAAAACTACATTATTAAAGATCCGTCTTCCCAAAAAAACTCCAATTTTCAGTAGTCGACAGTACTATACCTTCTATTTTAATACAAGCACGGTAGTGGATAAAAACCTGTAACTCAGCATGAACATCAAGGCCAAGCTCTATCTTAGTAAGTCCAGTCGCTCGACTCCTGCGCAACTGAGAGTTCTTTGATAACATGCCATTACTTGCCCGAAGCGTGTATTCCTGCAAAACCGTGACGCTAAAGGAAAAAGCAAAGCGGGTCAACTTGAGAAATTAAAGCCCCGTTCCCGGAAAAGCCTGATACATGACTCCACGACTGCGTGATCGAAAAGCGTACCTTTATTGCGCTCGATTTCTGCCAGCGCCGCATCGAGCCCCAGCCCTGGCCGGTAAGGACGGAAGGACACCATCGATTCCACCACGTCGGCCACCGCCACAATCTTGGCCTCGATCGAGATTTGGTCGCTCTTGAGTGCCTGCGGGTAGCCCGAGCCATCCAATCGCTCGTGGTGTTGCAACACGATTTGCGCGATCGGCCAGGGGAAGTCGATGGATTTAAGTATTTCGTAGCCGTTCTGGGCGTGTTCCTTGATAAGACCAAATTCATTTCCGGTGAGCTTCCCCGGCCTGCTAAGTATCTCGGCCGGAACTCGAATCTTGCCGACATCATGCACGACACCGGCCAAGTGTATCCCCTCAATCAGCTCCTCCGGAAGATGCAGCTCTTTGGCAATAGCAACGGCGAGCTGTGCGACGCGGCGCTGATGTCCGGCGGTATAGGGATCGCGCATTTCGACGGTGGCGGCAAGAACCGTAATGGAATCCATTAGGCTGGTTCTTAGCTTTTTCTCGTTTTTCCTTAGATCGGATGTGCGCTCCTCCACCAAGTCCTCCAGATGGTTGCGCAGACGATTCAACTCCAAATGTGTGCGCACTCTGGCCAGCAGTTCGTCACGCTGAAAGGGCTTGGTAACGAAGTCTACGGCACCCATCTCGAAACCTTTCACCTTCTCGTCCGTTTCAGAAACGGCGCTGACGAAGATCACCGGCACATCGCATGTTGCGATCTGAGCCTTGAGACGTCGGCAAACTTCGTATCCATCCATGTCGGGCATGCGAATATCGAGCAACACCAGCTCGGGCGGGCTGCTTGCGGCCGCGCACAAGGCCAGCTCGCCGCTGATTGCAGAGCGCACCTCATAGCCCTCCTCCTTCAAAATGTCCGTCAACAGCCTCAAGGAGGCCGACGTATCATCGACTACGAGTATCTTGCCTTTGTTTGTCATGTATCATTTACCGGTTGGTTCGTCTGCAAGGCCTTCAGGATAGACGGATAGTCGAAGTTTTCCGCCAGATGAGACAGCGTCTTGTGCAACTTCGAATCATGGGATGCGGCTTGCTGAATAACGGCGGTAATGCGTTCGCCATCCAGGCTTTCCAGGGCATCGTGGAGTTCGCGGCGCAACGCCTGCGGCAGCACCGCCAACATTTCCGCAGTCAATACCACATCGCCCGCCTCTTCTGTCGCGAGCGCGTCATTGTAAGTGTATTGCACGCCCAATTGCTTGGTCAAACATTCATATATTTCGTTGAAGCGGTAGGGTTTGCGCACAAAGTCATCCATGCCTGCCTTGAACATTTCGTCGCGTTGCTCGGTAAAGGCCGAGGCCGTGACAGCGACTATTTTCACCTCCTTGCCGCCGGGCAGTTCGCGAATACGCCGCGTCGCTTCCAAGCCGTCCATCACCGGCATGCGCCGGTCCATCCAGATAAGGTGCGGCCGCCAGCTTTGGAATAACCCTAAGGCCTGTTCACCGTTCTCCGCCACCTTAACCGGGAAGCCCACTTTTTTCATCAATTGTGTGAGCAGCATTTGATTCTCCAACTGATCTTCAACGATCAGGACACGGTATTCGGGCTGATTGGGTGCCAGGCTCACAATCTCGCCCTTTCCCGCACTTTCCGGCCGGGCCACATCGCTTGCCGCGGCCCTTTCCACCGGCAGCTCCACACGGAAGATCGAGCCCTTGCCCGGAGTGCTCTCCAAACTGATCGTGCCGCCCATCAGTTGCACGAACTGCCGGGTGATCGTCAAACCTAGTCCGGTGCCTTTCTGCGTAGTCGTTTGCCCCAGCTGCACAAACGGCTCGTAGATTTTTTGCTGGTCTTCCGGCTTGATGCCGATGCCGGAGTCCTCGACCTCAATCAGCAAGCGTTGCGGCGTGGCATGCGTCAGCCCGAGGCGCACGGTAATACCGCCTTGCTGGGTAAATTTCACCGCATTGCCCACCAAGTTGATCAACACCTGACGTAAGCGCGCCTCATCGCCCTTGATATAGCGAGGGAATTCAGAAGACTGGTCGATCAGCAGTTGCAGCCCTTTCTCCTGGGCGCGCATATGCATCATATCGGTGACATCGCGCACCAGACTGCCGAGATCGAAGGAGACACTATCCAGCTGCACCCGGCCGGCTTCGATCTTGGCCATTTCCAGCACATCGTTGATCAGGGTCAGCAGGTGTTCTCCGCTGCGGTTGATGATATCGAGGTTCTCGCGTTGCTCCTGTGGCAGCAACGGATCTTTACGCATCATGCTGGAGAAGCCAAGAATGGCATTCAGGGGCGTGCGCAACTCATGGCTCATACTGGACAGGAACATGCTTTTGGCGCGATTTGCCGCTTCGGCCGCATTGCGCGCCAACACCAGATCGGCCGTACGCTGCTGCACCTCTTCCTCCAAGTGGTCCTTATACCGCCTTAACTCTTCTTCGGCCTTCTTGCGCTCGGTGATGTCATGTACCGCGCCGACTGAACGCAACGGCTTGCCGTCCTCGCCGTAATGCGTCTCGCATTTTTCATTCACGTATTTCACGCGCCCGTCCTTCATCAGCAGCCGGTGTTCGATGTCGTAAGGCATCTTGTTCCTGACCGACTCAGAATAAGTTTTATTTACCAGCTCACGATCATCTGGATGAATCGCATTCAGAAAAGCTTCATAAGAAGCGCCGAACTTTTCCTGATCAATTTCGAAGATGCGATAAATTTCGTCCGACCACGTCAACACATTTTGGACAAGATCAAGATCCCAGTTGCCCAGATGCGCAATGCGCTGTGCTTCGGCCAAGCTATGTGCGCTACGCCGCAACTGCTCCTCGGCCAACTTGCGTTCCGTGACGTCGCGGAACGTCACTACTGCCCCGGTGATTTCCCCTGCCTCCAAGATCGGTGTACTGATGAATTCCACCGGGAAGCTGCTGCCATCCTTACGCCAGTATAGGTCGCTCCCACGATGAACCACACCCTGTTTGTACGCAGCTTGAACCGGACATTCCTCCTCCGGGTAGGGGCGGCCATCCGACTTGGTGCGATGGAACATGAAATGACTATGCTGGCCAAGCAGCTCTTCGACTTTGAAGCCAAGCAATTGCAATGCCGCAGGATTGACGAAAGTGCATTGTCCGTCAATGTCCAGTCCGTAGATACCTTCTCCCGCAGAGTCCAGGATCAGCCTGTTCTTTATGCTCAGTTGAGTCACTTCCTGTTCCGCTTTATTGCGCTCGGTTACATCACGCGCGGCGGCAAACACGCCCAGCACTTCGCCTGCCTCATCGCGGTAGACGCTGGCGTTATAGAGCACGTCGGTGACCTTGCCGGACACATGGCGGATAGCCAGCGGATAATCGGTTACAAAACCCTGCGAAAATACCTGCTGATACCCTTTGCTCGCTTGCTCGGGATCGGTGAAATAGTCCGCGAAGTCGCTGCCGATCAGATTGGCTCGGTTTACACCGGTCACGCGTTCCGTGGCGGTGTTGACATCGGTGATCTTGCCTTCGGCACTGATTGTCACCAAGGGATCCTGAGTCGCTTCAATCAGACTGCGAGAGTATTGATAGGCGGATCGGGTAACTTCCTCCGCCTTTTTGCGCACGCTGACATCGGCATGCGTGCCGATCATACGCAATGGCTGGCCATTTGCGTCGCGCCCCACGATCTTGCCGCGCGCAAGAATCCATTTCCAGCCGCCATCCTTGCAGCGCATGCGGTACTCAACATTAAAAACTGTTGACCTGCCGTCAAGATAATCCTTTAGCACAGCAAGCGTTGGTTCCTCGTCATCAGGGTGAAGATGTTGTTTCCAGGCTTCGTAATTATTTTCGAACTCATCCTCCGCATAACCGATCATTTCCTTCCAGCGCTTGCTGAAGATTGTTTGATTGGTTTGCACATCCCAGTCCCATACCCCGTCACCCGCCCCATCCAAGGCGAATTGCCAGCGCTCCTCGCTCGTCCGCAATGCCTCTTCGGCATGCTTGCGTTCGTCAATTTCTGCAGCAAGACGCTCGTTGCTCTGGCGCAAGCTGTTCTCGCGGCTTGCCACGGCATCCGACATAGTCTTGAAGCCGGAAAGAATGGGAGCAAATTCCACATAGGTTTCCGGCAGTTCAATCTGCCGGTATCTGCCCTCGACCATATCGCCGGTTGCACCGATAAAGGCATCTATCGATTTTTTCAACAGCCTCGATAATATCCACCGCATGACGATGAGAAGGACAACAATCAGCAGTACCATGGTAGCTAAGCTAAACAGCCGCCGCCGCCGTTCTTTCTCCTCATGTACGCTTAACGACAATCCGATCTCAACACTGCCGATGTTTTGCCCGTTATGTTCAATGGCAATCTCGCGCTTGAGCTGATTCCCATTGGGTTTTTCCTGGTGATAGACGACCCGCTGCTGATCGTCGCGGATAGTTAGCGTAGCGATTTCTTCATTTGACGCAAAGGCGCTGCCGATCTTCGCTATCAGTTCATCGTCAATGTTCCAGAGCGGCCATTCGAGTGATTCACGAAGGTGAATGGCATATTCCGACATCTTGTTCTCATAGAGCACTTCGGCCTGACGCGCGAAGTCGAAATAATTGAGCAGGTTGACCCCGATCGATACCAGCGAAACCAGCAAAATCAGGATTTTGGTGAGTTCACGATAAAGTGATTTTGGTTTTCTGAAAGATGAATCCATATCGATTGACTGCCGCATTAGTTGTCCCAATCGCTCGCGTAAACCTGTTCGAATTTTTTCAGCTGCTCGAACGTATCGCCGGGGATGTTGTTTTTGCCATAAAAATTTTCCAGAATGTCGTGATATTTTCGGCTGCGTAGCGTTTTATCCAGCACCTGCCGGTAACGTTGGGCGACGGCTTTTCCCTCCGGAACGGTTACGTCTATCATGATGGCAATGGGGCGAACCGAATTCGGAATGACTACCTGAACGAAATTATCTTGTTCCTCTGGAAACTGTTGTTTAATCGTGTATCGTCCGGCGCCCGCTACCACAACGCAGAAATCGATCCTACCCTTCTTCAGCTTCCTCAGCAGCGACTCGACCGAGTCGCTCTCTTCCACGGCGATACCGTTCCTGGCGAAATAGTCCTTGTCTTCGAGCGTACCTCGCAACACCCCCAGCGTATATCCCCGCATCCCTCTCAGTCCATTGAATTCGATCACATCGTGATGGGGCTTGTAATAGAAAAATGCCGCATGGAACAGGCCGATCGGAAAGATGGCACGGCGTTTCTGGTTTATCAGTATATCAGGGTCGCCGACTATATACGTGGCAAGGTTCTGCCGGAAGCGCTTCACCGGCAAGTATTCAATCGAATATTGTACGTCGGCAGCGGTCGACACCAGTTGCAAGATGCTACCGCCCACGCCATTTTCAGGCAGCAATGCAGACCAGAAAGGGGGCGTATCGGTTGACTGAAAAATGATGGGGTTGTTCTCGGCCCGGACAATGCCTGCTGTCGCCAGCAACAAAACATATATCACCAATGCCGCCCCTCTGCGGGCCGCTTTTCCGCCCCGCGTCGTTGAGGCCGAGAGCATCATTTCCAGCCGGGATTATGGTGCTTCAAACGAGTGACGTAATCGGTCGGCACATGACCCTTGCCGAGATATCCCTCCAGAATTTCCAGATACTTTCCGCTTTTGATGATTTTCTGTAGGCCTTCGTTGAAGGCATGATTCAACTCATTTCCACGCGGATTCTGTTTGTTGAAGATCAGGGAAACCGGCTCCTCGCTAGGCGAGATACCCCTGAGATAGAACGTTACCACAGGGTATTGATTCTTTTCTTTCGCTATCAAATCCTGTTGATTGCCCATTAACGCCACGGCTTCATTGCTAAACAGTGCGTATGTGGCCAATTGTTTCGAGGGCAGCACATCCACCACCGGCGTCTTGCCTGCCGCGTTGAAAGCCTCAGTCACGATTTTCACCGCCAACTCGCTATCCGACTTGGTCCCAGCCTCCAACGGCGCCAATTGATAACCGACAATATCGGCCTTCTTTTCTTCCCCGAACAATTGCGACGTGATACGCGGAGCCGTGGCTTCCGCACTCCACGAGCAAACCAGGCAAAATATTGTTAGCAGGCGGGTCATGCCGCCCCATGCTGAACTGGTTCTGTAAAATTTCATGATAAACCTCGATAAATCAATCGGCGATGCTGGAACTGGATAGCACCAGCAACTTGTCCCACAAATCAAAATGGTAATTGAATGGATGTGTTTGCGACAGGAAGATAGTGATTTTTTCTTCCTTCGGATCTACGCTGAATCGCGTGGAGAATATTCCCGCCCATTCGAATGTCCCGACATCACCGCTGTCCACATTATGCGAACGGTCAGCCTGGATCGCCACACCCAGTCCGAATTTCCATCCGTCGTCATGTAACGTGGTCGCATTGAGCTTGCCGATGTGATTGGTTTCGGTCATCAACTCGACCGTCTTGCGGCTCAACAAGCGCATCCCGTCCAGCTCGCCCTTGTTCAGCAGCATTTGGCAGAAGCGGTAATAGTCATAGGCCGTGCTGGTTACGCCGACTCCGCCGGAGAGGAAAGTTTTCGGCCCTTTGTACTGGTAGCTGGCCGAATAGACATATTCGCCTTCCTGTCGCGGGCCATCGGTCACTTTTTCCAGATTGCCATGCCAGTCGGTTTTCCATAACGCGGAAAGTCTGTGTAGTTCGCTTTCCGGCATGAAAAAATAGGTGTCATTCATTTTCAGCGGCTTGAATATCCGTTCACTCATGTAATCATCGAGCTTCATGCCTGAAACAACTTCGACCAGATAGCCCTGCACATCCGCCGCCATGCCATATTCGAACGCTTCGCCAGGCTGTCTGGACAAGGGCAGCCTGGCGAGGCGCTTGACCATGTCGCCTATGGTTCCTTCGGTTTCATACAGGCCGTTGCTGATGCCTGCTTCCTGGTATAGGGCGTGCATCTGCCGGTACAGCGGGTCTTTCGGATACCAATCTGTTGCGAAGCTGTAAGGCAAGCCCGCGGTATGGGTGAGCAAATCCTTGATCGTGAGATCCCGTTTTGCCGGCACCAGTTTGAACGGAGGGTTGGAGCCATCGGGCAGCATCTCCAGCACTTTCGCATGCGCAAATTCGGGAATGTATTTGGCTACCGGGTCAGAAAGCAGCAGACGGCCTTCCTCGTACAACTGTAGCACCGCCACGCTCACCAGCGGTTTGGTCATCGAGGCGATGCGGAACATCGTGTCTTTTCGCATCGGCTTGCCGATGTCGGCTTGGCCGAACGGCTCGAAGTAAGCGATCTGTCCCTTGCGGGCGACAAGTACGACCGCACCTGCCATCTTCTTCTCTTCGATGTGGCTACCAATGAGATCGCTTATCCTTTCAAGGCGAGGGGATGACACCCCGACATCTTCCGGTCGGACCGCCTTGACGTCCTCTGCCGCAACAGGATTCGCCAGCAAGGCAACCGCCAGCAGAAAAACCGGTAACGTGATAAGTTTCATTGGCAGTCTTCCTCTAGAATGAGCGGAGCCGCGACCAAGATGAGCCGGCTCCTGAGATTGTACGTTAACTTTTCTGGGTATGCCAGAGCAAGCCTCTTCCAATGCAGGGCAATCGCGCTTTGGACAATGCGGCGAGCGGCTTTATTAGTCTTGCTCCGATCGAGTAAGGATGCCCCGACTTCGCCTCATCGAGGTCATCGAAGATCAAGGCGACGGGCCATGTGATATTTTCGGCTGCTTCGATCAGTTTTTTTGGATCGCCACGATCACGATTGGTCAACGCAATATCAAGTGCAGCAGCTACGGCACCGATGCTATCGAACAGCGTCTTGCCCTTGGAGTGAACCGACATGTTGATGATACCCACGGGCGGCAAGGTCTCTGGTACTGCGGCCGCCAAGGCACCTTTGCACTCGGCCTGGGCGCGACAGACCTGATCTGAAAGCGTTGTAATCCGACCCATCACGGCTGATTTTTCCGAACCCTCTGGACCCGTTACCACTACTAGGCCATGTTCGGTATGCTTGAGCCAGTCAGACGGGTGCGTCCGCTGAAGTACCAACCGACTTCTCCAACCTCCGATGCCTCTGGACGCAGGTAGGAAATGTTCCCCAGCTTCCAAACGCCGCCGCAGGGTCTCCACGTCCTCGGCAGGCAGTTCTCCCCGGTAGCGGGGATTGGGCAGGAACTCCTGCCCGAGACCATCTGCCTTCCATTCAGGCCGCTCACCTAACCGTTTCCAGAGGGTCTCAGCCAGTTGTTCTGGTCGAATGAATTGAGTGTTATCCGTCCAACTTCGCTCTTTTGCGTACGGCTGGCTGAGCAGTCCTGTCAAAGCCTTGGAAAACACTGCCTCTGAGGCCTTCTCTAGCGCCGGGACGGAAGCGATTACTGCAAACGCAGGGCATCGTCCAGGCTGTTTTGGCCGAGCAGCCGGCACGGCAGCTACTCTTTCGACAATATCTTTAGCACCTGCGCCCGAGTAGCAGGTGTCCAGCAGCACTAGGACTTTATCGGATTTACCATGACCAGTTCAGTAAAGGACGGCACCGTGCTGCCTTTTTCAACGGTGTGTAACCATTTGTCGAGTGTTATCTCGTCTCCCCCTTTCAAGAGTTCCGGATAGACACGGGTATACCCGCCCTTTGCTAACACCTCGGCGAGTGCTAACGCCGTCTTAGGAGATATCCCAATAAGCGTCATCATAATGCCCGATGGCGACAAGCAGCGTGGATGTCTGAGATAGGGACAAGAATTGAATGCTCTGCTAGACTGTTGATACAAAATGTAAAAACGAAGTCCATTTTTTGAGCAACAAGGTTTGTTCGCATCTCTTACAAACAACGCCAGAAAATTTAAACGCTGTGTTTTAAAATGAGTGGAATCCTGACCAAAAATTGAGCGCCGCCATCGGGAAGATTCGAAGCCTCAATGAGTCCACCGTGACTGCGTACAACGGCTTGCGACAGTGCCAAACCTAGACCTACTCCCGACACATCGTTAGTTCTAGCCACAGACCCACGGTAGAACCGTTCGAACAATTTAGACTGTTCGTCCAACTTAATACCAGGCCCGGTGTCGGACACGCTAATGATAGCCTCAGATCGATCGGCTGCTAAACAAACTGTCACAAACCCGCCGCGCGGAGTGAATTTCACGGCATTGTCCAATAGATTGGTGAGCACCAAGTCTATTGAACCTCGTGGAATTTTTACGGTCACGGGGGCTGATGGCTCAAGGATAATCCAAACTCTGCGTTTGCAGGCAACCGGCTGCATTCGTTCGACCATTTCTTCGATAATCAAATTCAATGGGACTATGTCTGTCGAATTGCGTTCCAAGCCCGCGTCAAGGCGGGCGAGCGTGAGGAGTTCCTCTACAATGACCGTCAACCGCTCTACTTCCCCCACACAAGAACCTAGCGTCTCCAGGTATTCTGTCGCATCACGCGGCCTGCGCAGGGTTATTTCGAGTTCAGTGCGCAATCTGGATAATGGTGACCGTAGTTCATGGGATGCATCGGCGGTGAAACGGCGCTGAACCTCGAAGCTTCGCTCGATACGATCAAGCATTTCATTTAAGGTGTCCACTAGCTTTCCGATCTCGTCGCGAGTGCCGGGATGTGGTAATCGTTCGCTCAGATTGGACTCGTCAATGCGGTGCGCTTGACGAACGATGTTATCAATCGTTTTAAATACTTTGCGCGTCAGCGATGCACCAACGGTCCCAACTGCGACCAGCAATCCAAGCGTCATGGCGATAAAAAGCAGACTGGCGGAATTCAGTACCTTGCGCACATCGTCCAATGATCCTGCCACCTGAACGATTATGGGGGCACCAGCGCCATTTATCGGCATCGATACCATGCGTACGGGTTCGTCACCAAACTTACTGAGGGTTTCAAAAACGGTTTCTCCAGCCGCAAGACGCACCAACAACGCTTGCGGTGTTGGTAATCGTGTCGAACCGAGGTTGGCGCTACGGACCAGAACCTGTCCGTCGGCATCGACTATCTGCTCTAACCGGTCGATACGAACAAAGGAGAGCTGTTGCGTAGACCCTGCCGGTGCTTCGTGTATCCTGATCGGCTGTTCCTTACTGGTTCTTATCATTGCCGCCTCGGTCTCGGCGAGAGCCAGCAACGATGCATCAAGCTGATTATGAGCGGCCCTGGAAAGCATCCAGTAGGCACCAAAGCCGCTGCCTGCAAGAACAACTACGATGATAGTAAGATGTATCAAGATAAGCCGAGTCCGGAAGTTAAGCATCTTCGGTTTCCCCCGGTGCCAGTCGAAACCCTCGACCGCGCACTGTTTGGATGAGCGGAACAACGCCCGGCAAGTCGACTTTCCGACGCAAATTGCGGATATGCGCATCTATCAGATTATCAAGACCTAGACGATCGAAGCTCCAAACCTGTTCACCCAAACGGGAACGGCTGACAACCTCACCGGCCCGGCGCATCAAAATTTCCAGAATCGCATACTCTTTTTGGGTTAACTCGATGGCATAGCCGCCTCGCATGACGCGATGGCTGTGCGGTTCCAGAATCAGATCAGCTACCTTCAGCAATGTCGGCCGGGTTAGCTCTGACCGCCGCAGCAGCGCACGAGTCCTGGCCAGCAGTTCTTCGAAGGCAAACGGTTTGGTGAGGTAATCGTCGGCGCCCGCATTGAGTCCCACAACGCGATCCTGTAATCCATCACGGGCGGTAAGCATCAGGATCGGTGTCTGGATATCTTGCTGACGTAGTTCCGCGCACAAGGTGAGCCCCTGCTTGCCGGGCAAAAACCAATCCAATATGATCAAGTCATAATCCATACGAAAAAGTTGTTCGTCGGCATCCTCGGCCGAATAAGCGGCATCCACTACAAATCCCTCTTCGCAAAGGCCTCTTGCCAGAAGCCGCGATGCCTTCCGGTCATCTTCAACCAACAGGATTCTCATACGATAGCCGCCATTTTATTTTCCTTGCCCGCGTGGTTTAAGCTGATTGTTACATCCACAGTTTACCTTGAGCGCCATTTTCAACGCAGTTCCTGAAGAAAAATTCAGACTTTCTTGAGACTTTCTTCAGAAGTGCTCAGTTAACATAAGACATGCCTATGGGACGCTATCTCGCCGTTCCGTTATCAATTGACTCCCATGTGAAGATTATGAAACTTGAAATCCTTAAAGAAATGCTCGGCGGACGGCTGGTTAAAAAGCATTTTACCCGTCATTTTCGCAGGCTGGCGATTATGGGGCAATTTTATGACCTGCCGGCTGGCGGCGGTATTCCGCAAGGGCTATCGAAGCTGCTGACCGAGGCCGCTCTCAAGACGCCGGAGGCATTGCTCGCGCAATTGAACAGCCATCTCAACGGCCTAGCCGAACTGGAAGCAAGCGCTATACGCGAGCGCGTTGGATTCAATGAGGTAGATCACGATAAACCTCGCCCGTGGTGGGTGCATCTTTGGCATTGCTACAGCAACCCTTTCAGCCTGCTGCTGACGGTGCTGGCGCTGATTTCCTATTTTACCGAGGATATGAAAGCCGCCGTTGTCATCTCCTTGATGGTCGTGCTATCCACGGGGCTTCGCTTTGTTCAGGAAAACCGCTCCAACCGGGCCGCTGAGCAGCTCAAATCCATGGTCAGCAATACTGCAACGGTGATGCGCAGGGATGTTGCCGAAGCCATTGCGGCGGACGCTCAACGCTGGTACGGCGTTACCTTACACCCTAAGCCGACACGAACGATAGAAGTCCCCATTCGTGAGTTGGTACCGGGCGACGTGGTGGTGCTTTCGGCCGGCGACATGATTCCGGCCGATCTGCGAGTGCTGTCCTCTAAGGACTTGTTTATTAATCAATCTGCAATTACCGGCGAATCCATGCCGGTTGAGAAATTCGTCCAGCCGGGCAATCCACATGCACATAGCCCCATAGAGTTGGACAATATTCTGTTCATGGGTACCAACGTCGTCAGTGGCACCGCCTATGCGCTGGTAGTCGAGACCGGTACCCGCACCTATTTCGGTGCACTGGCACAAAGAGTGACCGCCACCGACCGCGCCCCGACAGCCTTTCAGACCGGTGTGAATCAGGTAAGTTGGGTGCTGATCCGTTTTATGATGGTGATGACGCCTATCGTGCTGCTGATAAACGGTTTCACTAAAGGGGACTGGATGGAAGCCGCCTTGTTCACGCTATCCGTTGCGGTGGGCTTGACGCCGGAGATGCTGCCGATGATAGTCACCGCTACCCTTGCCAAAGGCGCGATGATCATGTCGCGTAAAAAAGTAGTGGTAAAAAGTCTGGACGCCATTCACAACTTCGGGGCCATGAATATCCTCTGCACCGACAAGACCGGCACCCTGACTCAAGACAAGGTATTCCTGGAGCAGCACGCCGACCTGTTCGGCGAGGATTCCGACGAGGTTATGGAATATGCCTATCTCAACAGCTACTACCAGACCGGGTTGAAAAATCTGCTCGACGTGGCGGTACTGGAGCACGGAGAGATTCATCAGGAACTGAAGGTAACGCGCAACTTTCGTAAAGTCGACGAGATCCCTTTTGACTTTCATCGCCGCCGCATGTCGGTAGTCGTCAGCGAACGGGAGAATCACCATCTTTTAATCTGTAAAGGCGCGGTAGAGGAAGTGCTGGCCGCGTGCAGTTACATCAAACATGGCGATCAAATCGAAAAAATGGATGCCGAACGACTATCTATGATCCGAACCGTCACCAATGAACTGAATAACGACGGAATGCGGGTAATTGCTGTTGCCGTTCGGAAATTTGAACCGTTGCCCGTTACCGATGACTCCGATCACGTCGCTCAGCTTACCCAGTTGATAAAGGGTAGTAATGGGTTGCGCGAAACCTACGGCATTGCCGATGAATCCGATCTGATGCTGGTGGGCTACATCGCCTTCCTAGATCCGCCTAAGGAAACCGCAGCCCCGGCGCTGAAAGCGCTGAAAGAGCACGGCATTGATGTGAAAATTCTGACCGGCGACAACGAACTGGTCACCGCCAAGGTTTGCAGAGTGGTCGGCTTGCCGGTCAATACACCGGTGCTAGGCGAGGAAATCGAGGCCATGGATGATGCCACGCTGGCCCGAACGGTAGAAGCCAACACGGTCTTCGCCCGCCTGACTCCGGCGCATAAGGAGCGCATCGTCCGGGTGCTGCGCAATCAGGGACATGTGGTGGGTTTTCTCGGCGACGGTATCAACGACGCCGCCGCTTTGCGGGCTGCCGACATCGGCATTTCTGTGGACTCAGCGGCTGATATAGCCAAAGAGGCCGCCGATATTATCCTGCTGGAAAAAAGCCTATTAGTGCTGGAACAAGGGGTGATAGAAGGCCGCAGGACATTCGTCAACATGCTCAAATACATCAAGATGACCGCCAGTTCCAACTTCGGTAACGTCTTCTCGGTGCTGATCGCCAGCGCGTTTTTGCCTTTTCTGCCGATGTTGCCTTTGCATCTGTTGGTACAAAACCTGTTCTATGACATCTCGCAAGTCGCTATTCCATTCGACAATGTCGACAAGGAACTTTTGGAACAACCGCAACGTTGGAAACCCGAACTACTGAGTCACTTCATGATCTTCTTCGGCCCTATCAGTTCGATTTTCGACATTAGTACCTATTGTCTGCTGTGGTTTGTCTTTGGTTTCAATACCCTGGATCAGCAGACCCTGTTTCAATCCGGCTGGTTTATCGAAGGACTGTTATCTCAAACGCTGATCGTCCACATGATACGCACCCGAAAAATCCCTTTCATCCAGAGTTTCCCCGCCTGGCCCTTGCTGGGAATGACCGTCCTGGTGATGGTGATGGGCGCGCTGTTGCCCATGTCGCCCCTGGCGCATCTAGTCAAACTGCAAGCATTGCCACTCAATTATTTCCCTTGGTTGGTGGGAATGTTGCTGGGATACATGATCCTTACCCAGACTATGAAAGGCATTTTTGCCCGGCGCTATGGTTGGCAATAATGGCATCTAAAGCTTTTTTCAAGTAGAGGACAAAATCAAACGCGACTAAGGCCTTAATTAATAATACGATAAAATTTAAATTAGATGAAAATTACAAAAATTATGCTGTTATGCGCAGCATTTTCAGCCACGACGGCTCAAGCCGAGAACTACCCGGATTTAAACGATGACGACGAGTTTTCACTGATGAGGGCATTGTCTGATCATGGCTTGCATGACCTGAAAGATGAGCGATGGAATGCCTATTCGCAGGCCACTTATATTGCAAACTTTAAACCATCATTCCCTGCGGCTTATACCAATTTAAACGGCACGACCAATTCATTGTCGCCTTTCTCAGAGTATGGATTCACTGCGACATTTACTTCTTATATCGGATTTAAAATGTGGAAAGGCGGAGAGTTTTACGCGGCGCCGGAAATGATTTCCGAGCTGCCGCTCTCCGGATTAAAAGGACTAGGTGGAGGCATTCAAAACTTCGAGCTGCAAAAAAACGGCACGGAACATTCTACTTGGTACCTGTCGAGAGCAATTTATAGGCAAACGGTATCGCTCGGCGGAACAAGCGAAGAAGTTAAATCCGGCCCCATGCAATTAGGCGGAACAGCTGACAGCCGCCGCTTTGTTTTTACCGCAGGTACTTTTAGCATTCTCGATATTTTTGATAGAAACACTTATTCAGCAGACCTCCGCCGTCAATTTACCAATATGGCTTTTTTAACGAATGCGGCCTATGACTTTGCTGCCGATGCAAGAGGTTATACTACTGGATTGGCGGGCGAATTTTATTTTGACGATTGGGCATTCCGCTTCGCCCGAATTGCCGGTCCTAAAGAGCCTAATCAGCTGCAACTACAATATGACATACTTAAATATTATGGCGATCAAGTCGAGATCGAACATAAGCATGTCATCAAAGGGCAGCCAGGGGCGATAAGACTTTTGGCCTACAGAAACTATGAAAAATCGGGGAGCTATAGTGATGCGATTGCGGCATTGCAGGCCGATCCGAACAAGAATGCAACAACATGCACTAGCGATACCTTTAGTTATGACAATGGTAATGCCTCAGCGCCTGATCTTTGTTGGGCCAGAAAACCTAATATAAAAATGGGCATCGGCATCAACATGGAGCAAAGCCTAACGCAAGATATAGGCATTTTTTTCCGGGGCATGTATTCCGACGGCAAAACTGAAGTTTATTCTTATACCGCTGCCGATCGGTCAATATCTTTCGGCACCGCTATGAAAGGCCTTCGCTGGGGGCGTAGAAAAGACACGTTGGGATTGGGTTATGCGCAGAGCTGGATTTCAAGCCAGCATGTCGCCTTTCTGAATATGGGCGGAGTTGACGGGTTTATCGGTGACGGACAAATCAATTATAGGCCGGAGCGGGTGGTTGATATTTACTACCAATGGCATGTTATTAGTTCTACTTGGGTGACTTTTGACTATCAGCATTTAGCCAATCCCGCTTTCAACGCAGATCGCGGCCCTGTAGATTTTTATAATGCCAGGATACATTTTGAGTTTTAAAGAATTTAGAACAATCACTTAATATCCTCTGTCATTCAGTTCGATCAAATATATTGGTGTTCTAAGGCTTCAACCTGACATGTTAACGTTAGCATACTATTTTCCATTTCGTGAGCAGCCCCGTGTATGACAACACTATCTGTCATAAGCCAGCTAAATGTTAATGTGTGCAAGTAATTGTTTGGGGTGTGCAACTTGAAAGGTCGATAGTGTGCAGTTGCTATGCAATTGGATGTGCAGGTGCAATACAATTTTGCAGGATAAAGCATTAACACTCTTTCGTGAAATCTACCGGGTCCAATCCGGGAAAAAGGCTCGACCGACTGCGGTCATTATTGATGCACAATCGGTAAAAACAACGGGACCAGGCAGGCAACACGGCTTTGACGCAGGTAAAATAAAGGAAGAAAACGCCATATCGCGGTTGATACAATGGGAAATCTGCTGGCGGTGTGCGTTCATTCGGCGGGCATACAAGATCGGCGCTGTGCTCGGTTGCTGATGATCCGGCTGTACGCGATGTTTGCCGCCTTGAGTGTGATTTGGACGGATGGCGGTTATAGCGGCGTTTTAGTTGAATGGGCAAAAAACATGTTCAACTGGAACCTTACCATTGTTAAACGGACCGACGCCGTGCGAGGCAAGTTTTTGTCGTATTGCCTCGCCGATGCGTCTTTTACGCGGAATTTGTTAGGTGTTTAAACAGAGCTTCTAAGGCAAATCGGCGAAGTCAGCGGAATAAGACGCCTCTCACTCATAAAGCAAAAAAATCTTAATGTTGCTTTTGTTCTGTTTTTTGGGGCGTTGCAGTCTCGGCGCTTGTTTTTTCTTCCGCGCTTTGCAAAATCTCTTGCTCGGTTTTTTTGTTCATCACGATAATGGAAATTCGCCTGTTAATCGGATCCAGAGGGGCTGTGGTGGGGCTGTAGGGAACACTGGACGATAACCCGATAACTCTTAAAACTTTTCCCTCGGCAAGCCCGCCTTGAATTAATTCGTATCGAGCGGCATTGGCCCGATCGCTGGAGAGTTCCCAATTGGTATATTTCTTTTGATTGGGCGGAAAAGGCCGTGCATCAGTATGACCATTCAGACTGACTTTATTGGGTAATTCGTTAATAACCGGCGCCAATGCTTTTAAAATCAATTTGATTTGCGGCTCGGTTTCCGCACTGGCCAGTTTATACATGGGCCTGTTCTGGTCATCGACGATTAGAATCCGTAAGCCTTCGGATGTTATTTCCAGTTTAATTTGATCCTTGAACTCGGTTAATTCAGGGGTCGAATCTATTTTCTCCTGGATTTTTTGTTTTAGATTTTCGAGTTTTTCTCGCTCAATTTCCTCGGCTTTTTGTTCGATTTCCTCAGGCGTAATCTCTTTGATTTCAGGTGTCAGGCCTTTGTCCACCTGGCCTTGGTCTTGTGAGGCAATATCCGCGCCGCCTGCTTGAATTATGCTGGTCCGATCGCCGACATCCGCTCCAGTTTGTTCCGTAGCCGCCTTAAAAGGATCTTGGAAGTATTCGGCAATGCCCCGGCGTTCCGGTTCGGTGGTTGTTCCCAATAGCCACATCAGCAAAAAAAAGGCCATCATGGCGGTAACAAAATCGGCGTACGCCAGTTTCCATGCCCCTCCATGGTGAACATGGCCGCCTTTTTTTTTCTTTTTTATGATAATCGGTTGCTGGTCGGCCATTTTTTAACCTTTATTGGCTCTCAACAGTTCTTCCAATTCCAGAAAACCGGGGCGCATCGCGGAAGCAATCATGGTGCGCATATATTCCGCCGTCATGGCCGGTGATACGCCTTTGGCGCAACATAGCAACCCCTTTTGGGCGCATTTAAAGACGTTGCCGGCCGCTTCAGAGCGTTCCGCCATAACGGCAGAGACGGGGCCGATGAAACCGTAGGCCAGTAAAATACCCAGAAATGTCCCTACCAGGGCCGCCGCAATCAATTTACCCAGCTCCGAGGGCGGAATGCCGACTGACTCCATGGTATGCACGACGCCCATTACCGCTGCGACAATCCCGAAAGCAGGTAAACCGTCAGCCATATTCTGGATGGCTTTGACCGGCGCATGGGCTTCTTCGTGATGGGTTTCGAGTTCCTGATCCATCAGTTCTTCCAGCGCATAGACTTCAACCCCGGTAACAATCAACCGCAGGTTGTCGCAGATAAACTCCAATAAATGGTGGTCGCCGAGAATCCTGGGTGTAAAGACCGGGCTGCTTTTGGGATCGTCGATAATACTTTCCAGCGATAATAAGCCCTCCTTGCGCGTTTTGGTGGTGATGGCATAAAAACACAACAGCAATTCAAGGTAATACTCTTTATTATACTTGCTGCTTTTTAAGGTAGCAGTAGCCTCTTTGATGGCGGATTTTATAACGGTCATGGAGTTACCGCAGACGAAAGCGCCTAGAGCCGCACCAATGATGATAATAAATTCAAAGGGTTGAAAGAGAACGCCGGGGTGTCCACCGCCCCCCATAAATCCGCCCATGATTGAGATAGAGAGGATCAAATATCCGACAATAACTAACATGTATTCTCTTTATGTGCTTGGTTTATATTGAAACAGCTAAGGTAATGCCGTAATCGCCGATGTTCAAGCAAGGATCACGTCATGATTATATATTGGGCAACGCGAAAATCGGATCTTAAATCCGCATTTTTATTGCGTCAGTTCAATAATTTTGAACTTATTTTAACTTGAATTTGAAATTCAAGGGCTAATCTTTCACTGCTTTGTTTTTTCTTGTTTATATGATCAATCAGCACATACAAAGACAGGATCAAAAACAGTGCGGCCGAGGCGGCGAAGGGCAAAAAAAGAGCGAGGGGTCCATCATCCATATAGCTTTGCGGTAAAAATTCCTCGGTAATTTGTAATATCAATAACTCAGGGTTGATCAAGTAATAAGCGGGCAAATTCTTCCGCCGGCAGGGGCTTGCTTTTGATGTAACCCTGGTAGGTGTCGCAGCCTTTTTCCCGCAGGAATGCCAGTTGCTCAAGCGTTTCCACGCCCTCGGCCAACACCTTGAATCCTAAAATATGTCCCATGGCGACAATTGTCGCGGTGATTTCCATATCGTCTTGCAGCGAGGGAATGTCATCGATAAAGCTCTTGTCGATTTTCAGCACGTCCAGCGGGAAGCGCTTGAGGTAGGCCAGCGACGAATAGCCGGTGCCGAAATCGTCAATGGCAAGACGGACGCCTTGAGCGCGCAAATTATTGAGCACTTCTACGGCTTTGTCTTCATTTTCCATTAAGCCGCTCTCAGTTAATTCCAGTTCCAACAGTTCGGCGGGGAACCCTGTCTCGTGCAGCACTTCGGCCACCAGGGCGCTGATGTCGCTACGGCGGAATTGGTGAGGGGAGACATTGACTGCTAAGGTTAACGACGGGAAACCGGCATCTATCCAGCGCCGGCCTTGCCGGCAGGTCTCTCGCAACACCCAGGCGCCGATTTCCACGATCAGACCGGTTTCTTCGGCAATGGAGATAAAGCTGGATGGGGAAATCAGTCCCTCGGAGGGATCTTGCCAGCGTACTAACGCTTCTGCGCCGACTATCAGTCCGCTGTCGATGTCTATTTGCGCCTGATAATAGACGCACAATTCCCGTTGTTCAGTGGCGCGGCGCAGGCGGGTTTCCAGTGCAATACGTTCACGGGCGATAATGGTGAATTCTTCCGAAAAATAGGCAAAGCAACCGCGCCCTTCGTCTTTGGCTCTATACAGCGCAATATCGGCGTTATCCATCAGCGCTTCAGGGCTGTCGCCATGTTGCGGAAACAAGCTAATGCCTATGCTGGCGCCTATTCTCACCTTTCGGCTTAGCTCAGGATTGGCGCTGCTATTTTGGAGCAATTCAAATGGCTTGCTCAAGTCGGCGACGATTTCCTCGGCGACCCGCGCTGCATCTTCCGGATGAGTAATGTCTTCCAGCAGCACGATAAACTCATCGCCGCCCAAGCGGGCGACCATATCGACATCGCGCAACCTTGCATTGATGCGGGCGGCGACTTGTTGCAGCAATTCGTCGCCCGCCAAGTGCCCCATGCTGTCATTGACTGCTTTGAAACGATCCAGATCAAGCATCAGCAACGCCAGCTGTTTGCCGTCACGCCGCCCCACTTCGATACCGTGTTTCAGCCGCTCCCACATCAGACGACGATTGGGCAGCGCGGTGAGCGGATCGTAATAGGCCAGATTGTGAATGGTTTCTTCCGCTTCCTTGTCTTTGGTGATGTCGGTGAACGCGGCAACGTAGTTGGTGACCCTGTTATCCGCATCGCTAACCGTGGTAATGCTGAGCCACGCAGGATAGATTTCCCCGTTTTTGCGTTTGTTCCATATTTCGCCTTCCCAGTAGCCATCGTGTTTCAAGCTCTGTTGCAGCGCCTGGTAGAAACGGGCGTCCTGGCGGCCCGAGTTAAGCAACGCGTGGGTTTGCCCAACAACTTCTTCCGGGCTATAGCCGGTAATGCGGGTAAACGCCTTGTTGACTTTCAAAATAATCTGGTTGGCGTCGGTGATGGACATGCCTTCTTGCGATTCAAAGGCGGTTGCAGCGATGCGAAGCTCCGCTTCGGCCAGTTTTTGCTCGGTAACGTCGCGAAAACTCCACACCCTGCCGACTACTTTGTTGTTAATCAGCTTGGGGATGGAATATCGTTCGATAATTCTTCCATCCTTAAATTCAATTGTGTCGAAAGAATGGGCTTCCGGGGTCGCGTACAGTTCAATTACCTTGTTTGAGAAAGCTTCGGCATCTTTGATTTGATTGGGGCCGTACAATAGCGTTGTGCTGCCATCTTTAGCGCCTATTTTGGCGGCGGCGATTTCATCGGGAATTTGCCACAGATCAATGAACTTTTGATTATGCAGCAGCCAATTGTTGTTCAAATCCACGGCCAGAATGGACTCGCCGGTGGATTCCAATGTGGCCTTGAGTATCGACATGGATTCAGCTATTTGCATCATTGACCGGTTTCGCTCAATCGCCAATTGCGCCAGGCCGGCATAGTGTTCAATCAGGCTGATTTCGGCATCCGTTGATAGTGCCGGCAGGATTCGGGCCATTTGCGGCACTCCCTCCGCCCCTGGGTGTCGGTCGCATTGGTTCCCGACCATTTGCGACACTTCCTCCACCCCTGGAGGTCGATGATAGAAAGCGAAAGTTCCGAGTACACGGCCCTGATTGTTTTTTATCGGATGTGACCAGCAGGCATGCAGATTGGCGCGCTTGGCGAGATCACGAAACGGTTCCCAATAAGGATGGGTTTGCACATCTTCAACGATGACGGTCTTGCCACGATACGCCGCCGTGCCGCAAGAACCCACGCCATCGCCGATTTCCAGGCCATCAATGGCTTGATTGTAAAAGTCGGGTAAACTGGGCGCCGCGCCATGGCGTAGATGTTTATTGTCTTCATCCAGCAGCAAAATTGAGCACAATATGCTGGGATGCAGCGCTTCAATTTGGTGGGCTAACTCATTCAATATCTTGGGTAGGTCGACTTCTTGATTAATGAGTTGAAGAATTTGATTTTGTAAAGCCAACTCATTGGTGCGGTCGCGTAATTCATTTTCGACGGCCTTGCGTTCGGTGATGTCATCAAAAAATACCAGAATCCGCTCGCCGACGATTGCGTTATAGAAAACTATGTCGCGCTCCGTCCCATTTTTGCAGGTTACCCTGAACTCCATGGGGTCAATATCTTTTCCGTCAACGAAGGCTTTTTCCAGTGCGCCGGTCCATGTTTCTTTTACCCGGTTCCGATAATATTCGTCAGGATAAGCCAGCGGCCACCATGTATCGAGGTTTGGTGTGTCGTCCAGAGAGTAACCGAAGGTTTGGATAAAGCGGTCATTCAGCAAATCGATCCCGCCCTGTTTATTGGTTATACCTATGGCGACAGGTGATTTTTGAATGAGCCTGCGGAAATGTTCCTCGTTATCCCGGAGGCTTTTTATTGAAATCAGGCTGCTCATAGCCTCGGTAATTCTTTGCGCAATCTCGGTAAAGATCCATAGATCATCCTGGTCGTGGATATGCGCTTTAGAGCAATGATGGATGCCAAGCAGCCATGGGCTGCCAAGTTTCGGGTGCAGTGCAATTTGTAGCTGGGATTTTACCGAGAATTCTTCGGCAGCTATCGTTGGCACGGCAAGAGCCTGCATCGGGCCGTATTGCAAGGGTTTGTCGGTATCAAGCAGCGATTGAAACAGTTCTGCAATTTCTTTGCTGACCGGCATTTTCATTTCACGCGCAAAGGCGCCGGGCCATTCGGGACGGATACGCTCCATCGGCACGGACCAAAAGCTTGCTTTGGGGTCGCAAGGATACAAAAACCAGGCGCGGTCGGCATCGAAGATTAGCTTGATTTCTTTGAGCACTCCATCGAGCATGGCTTCGAGACTATCGGCCCTGGAGCTTATCCGTGAGATGCGTTCCATGATATTCAGATAGCGGAGTTGACGGGTTAGCAGCTGCTCCGCTTGCTTGCGCTCGGTGATGTCGCGCCAACAGACATGAACGATAAGTTCGCCATGCACGGTCATAGGCGTCAGGGACACTTCGACCGGGAGGTCTGAACCATCGGCCCGGGTATGTAGCCATTCGAACCTGTGATAACCCATCCGCAGGGCAGTGGCTATCATTTCAGGCGCTTTCTGTTCAGAGGATTGCCCGTCGGGTTGACAGTCGGGAGATATTTCATCGGGCCGGCAATTGATGAGTTCTGATTTTGAGCTAAGCCCAAGCTGCGTCAAAGTGGCGGCATTGCAGTCGATGAACCGCCCCTCTTTGATAAGTAAAACAGGGTCGTTGGAATCTTCAAACAGGTGCCGAAATGCGTCTTCGCTTTCGCGTAGCGCAGCTTCCGCTTGCTTCCGTTCGGTAATATCCTGGATGGTGCCTACCAGTTGTGCGGGATTGCCCGCTTTGTCGTACTCGATGTCGCCATGGTCGACCACCCAGCGTGTCTTGCCATCGCTGGGGCGGGTGATGGCATATTCCATCGAAAACCGTTCGCGGTTATGGATTATGTCTTGATATTGATCAAGCGCATGCTGACGGCATTCGGGATCAATCAATGCCGCCCAATTGGGAATGTTCCGTTCAAAACGGGCATCAATGCCGAAAATCTGATCGAGCAGGGCGGAGCTTTCCCAGCGCCCCGTTTCTATGTCGGTCACGTAGTAGCCTATGCCCGCCGTCTCATGCGCCAGACGCAGAAGGTTTTCGTTACGGGCGGCTATTTTGTTTTTTCGTTTTAGCGATCTATAGGCGGCTAACAGGGTTAAGGTAATAACGCCGGCTAACAGGGCGAGGGCTACGGCGATTTTGATATATCGAAGCAGCTTTTCCTTGTCGGCTTTAGGGTCTGGGTCATAGCTGAAACCTTGCAAAAACTTGTCGTTTTCAACCATGCCCGCCTTGACGAAGGTTTCCGCCATGTGCCGCCAGCGCCAGGGATTCATGTGTCCCAGATCGATTACATCCGGTATTATCAATGAACGTATGGCGTCGGCTTCAAAGTTAAGATGGTCCCTGGTTTTGTTGGCTTTGTATTGGGTAAGCAATAGATCAATAATTTCCTGCGGATGATCCATTGCATAATACCAGCCCTCAAGACTGGCTTGGCGGAATGCTTTTACGCGCTCGGGATGATGTTTAAGTTCATCTTCCGTTGTAAACAGAATGTCGCTGTAGAAATCGACGCCGTAGCTGCGCGGATTGAGTACGTTGAACTCAACGCCTTGCTGCTTTAGAAAATAAGGCTCGTTGCTAAGATACGAATTGAACGCGTCAACTTTACCGTCAACCAAATCGCGGATTTCATAACTGCTGGGTATGATATGAAGACGGCTGGTGTCTATGCCCTCATTATTGAACATGGCGACAAAATCAGCGTCGACAGTCTGGTTCAGCAACATGATTTTTTTCCCGACTAAATCGTCAGGTGAAGAAATTCCGGCATCTTTGCGGGCGATTAATACGGAAGGGGAATGTTGATATATCGCGGCTAAGGCGATAAGCGGAGCGCCGCGCAACCGTTCCAGCAGTAATTCGCTGTTGGCCTCGCCGTATTGGGCATGGCCTTGCAGGACTTCCTGCACCGGTTTTTTTTCCGGCGTGCCTTCGTCGATAATGACGTCGAGTCCGGCTGCCTTGTAATAACCTTTTTCTAATGCCGCATAATAGCCGGCAAATTGAAATTGATGATGCCAGCGTAACTGTAGATGGATGGGGTCAGCCGATGCCGAAAAGCAGGGGCATATCAATGCCATAACAAGTATGGCACGGATTCGTATCATATCGGGGTAATCCACTTTTTATGCTTGATAGTCATTTTTTATTGCATAGCACATAGAAGTCGACGGTTTTTGCGAGGTATATCGGTGTAGTTAAGGTTGGACATAAGCGTAGAGATGCTGCCTGCCAACATCTCTACTGCGAGCGGGTTATTTATTGGTCAATTTACGAACACGGTCATAAATCATCTGCCGGTTAATTATCAGCACATAGCTCAATAACCCCAAAATCAAACCGAATAACAATTTCCCAAAAACAGAGCTTTCCTGTTCAGGTTCCTGGGTTGCGTCCGACCTTTTGGGTTGTACGGTTTGCACCGCAACTTTAGAAGGCTGGTAGCTTGCTTTCAGGTCAGGCAGGCCTAAGCTGCGCCACTCATCATAGTCTTGCCAGATCGGGTAATCGCGTTTCCACATGCCTTTAGTGAAATAAGGCGCAAGGCTCATGCCGTGTGATTTGGGAATGCCTTTTTCGTCAAGGAATCCATCATAGACGACCAGGCTGATGTCGCCGCCTTCGCCAACGCCGTTAGTGGTAAATGATTTCTCGACATGGTCGTGGAACATCCAGATACCTTGCCCGAAGCTGTGCAAACCATCGTCGATGCCGCTTAACTCCAGGTCCAGACGCTGCGCAGGCACCATGCCGTGTACATCGCGTTGGATATATGAGCCGGGGCCGTTATCGACGCCGTCATAATGAGTTATGGTCGGCTTGTGGCCGTGGATATGCACGGCCATGGCCTCGGTGTGACCGTTCAGTATCCGCAGTTTAACTTTTTCATCCTGTTTCATTTCAATCAGTGATTCCCTTAGGGTGTAAGGGAAGGAGCGGCCATTGAGCATGAAATAATCATCGGTGGCATCGGTGGTGTCGTATTCCATGTTCATATGCTTGGCAATCAGCCGGGGGTCGTTGGCCGACCGGGCGATAAGCTCATGCAGTTCCCTGTCCGCCGATTCATAATGCAAATCATATTCCCGTGCATATTTTTCAAGCACAGCTACCGAAGGGTGGCGCACTTGGCCGGCCCCGACGTTAAGCGTTTGCGGCCAGTTGTTGGGGCGGTTTTCCTCAACGACGAAAATACCCTGCAAGCCCATTGGAATGTGGGTATGCGGCTGAACATGGCAATGGTAATACATGGTGCCTGGTTGACGCGGCCTGATCACATAGGTTTTGCTTTGTCCCGGCATCGTATCCATGTTGCTGGTTTGTCCAACGCCGTCATTGCCGGCACCGACATGATCCATGAACGGATGGTCGATACCGTGCAAATGGATGGAATGCGGCAAATAATGAGTGTTTTCCAGTACCAGCCAGACCACGTCATCCTGCTCGACGCGAATCACCGGGGACGGTACGCGCAACAAGGGATTGGCTATCGGTTCGTAAATGCTGAGTGTGGACATGTCACGGGTTTTTGGGGCAAAAACCCAAAAAGTAGGCTGTATGCCCGGCGCTATGTCGAAGGTGGTGGTCGGGTCCTTCATGTCGGGCGAATGACCGTTGAGTTCGGCAACTTCAAGCTTGATAATGATTTTATCGGGGTCGCCGTCGCCGTCGATATCGTCGGACATGGTAATGGCGTCGGCCGCGAGCTGAGTTTCCATCAGTGTTGCCATGGAAATGCCGTTGGTACCTTTTACAAAGGCGGCGATGTCAGCCGGATTGTCGGGATTACATAGCCGTGAAGCTTGTATCGCTACACCGTCAATGACTTGTGCTTCACGCCATTTGGCAGGAGTGAAGTCGGAACAGACTTCTTCTACCGCTCCCATGTCCACTTTGGCCGAAGGAGGTAAATCGCTGGCCGCTTGACTCCAAGGATGCATAAAGAGCAGGGTGGCGCTCCAAATAAAGGTAAGAAGATTTTTACGCATACGACGACCTCAGAAAAAACATTAAATAAAATGACGCACCGCCACACAAAGCGGAGGGTTTTTTAACGCAGCCATTTTAACTGAATCTCAACGAGAATTCATGTTTAACGCTAGAATAAGCCCAAATTATCAAATTAATTGTTCACCGTACCGTACCGGCGTGAGATTCGATGATTATAAGGAAAAATTATTACCATCCCATGAAAAAGCATACCGACAAATAGGCAGGGCAAATGAATTCCCAAACAAAAACTCCCCGACTCGATGACGTGGTCTTCGATAACCGTTTTATACGCGAGCTACCCGCCGATCCTGAAACCGTCAATAATCGCCGTCAGGTATTCGGCGCTTGTTATTCTCGGGTGTTACCGACTAAAGTTGCCGGCCCGCAGATGGTCGCTTATTCCAGGGAAGTTGCAGAATTGCTGGATTTGAGTTCGGAAGCTTGCGAATCTGCCGATTTTACCCAGGTGTTTGTCGGCAATAGTCTGTTGCCCGGCATGGAGCCTTACGCAACCTGCTATGGCGGCCACCAGTTCGGCAACTGGGCGGGGCAGCTCGGTGACGGCCGCGCGATTAATCTGGGCGAAGTAGTCAATCGCCGGGGCGAGCATTGGACCTTGCAGCTGAAAGGCGCAGGCGAAACGCCTTATTCAAGGAATGCGGACGGATTGGCGGTGTTGCGCTCCTCGGTGCGCGAGTTTTTGTGCAGCGAAGCCATGCATCATTTGGGCGTGCCGACCACGCGGGCCTTGAGCCTGATGCTGACCGGCGAGGAAGTTATCCGGGACATGTTTTACAACGGCAATCCGCAGCTCGAACCGGGCGCCGTGGTGTGCAGGGTTGCGCCGTCGTTTACCCGCTTTGGCAACTTCCAAATTTTTACCGCCAGGGGCGAGCTTGAGTTGCTGAAAAAACTGGTCGATTACACCATCCGCACCGACTTTCCGCATTTGGGCGAGCCGTCATTTGATGTTTATCTCAAATGGTTTGAAGAAGTCTGCCGCAGAACGGCGGAAATGATCGTGCACTGGCAGCGCGTCGGCTTCGTTCACGGCGTGATGAATACCGACAATATGTCGATACTCGGCCTCACCATAGACTACGGTCCTTACGGCTGGTTGGAAAATTACGATCCCAACTGGACGCCCAACACCACCGATGCGTCGGATCGTCGGTACCGTTTCGGCAATCAGCCGCAAATCGCTTTCTGGAATCTGGGGCAACTGGCTAATGCGATCTATCCGCTGATAGAGCAGGTTGAACCTCTGCAACAGGCGATTAATGCCTATAAAGACACCTTTGAGCAGGGCTGGCAAACCATGGTCGCCGACAAGCTGGGGCTTAATGCCTATGATCCGTCCATTGATAAGGAGCTGCACACCGAGCTGTTGGTCCTGTTGCAAACGGTCGAAACGGATATGACCATTTTTTACCGCAAGCTGGCGGAGCTGGTCATGGACGCTGAACTGAGCAATGAAGCTCTCATGGAACCGCTAATGGAAGCCTATTATGTGCCGGAACAAATCACCGATGATTACAAAACGCGTCTTGGCACTTGGCTTAAGTCTTATATTAAGCGGGTGCAAAACTCCGGCATAGCTGATGCCGAGCGAATCAAGACCATGAATGCCGCCAACCCCAAATACGTTTTACGCAATTACCTCGCGCAACTGGCGATAGACAAGGCGGAGCAGGGCGATTTTTCGATGGTTAACGAGCTGTTGGAACTGTTGCGCCACCCCTACGACGAACAACTCGGCAAGGAAGAATTCGCCTTAAAACGCCCCGACTGGGCAAGGCAACGGGCGGGGTGTTCGATGTTGTCGTGTAGTTCGTAGATGCGCTTCACTTTATTCATCGAATCCTGCGGCCCTTGGCTTATCGTTTGCCAGTAAAGGAGGAATTTATGAGCGATGAGTATCCTCAGTATTTTTATAAATACCGGGCAATAAATAGTGATTTAATTAGTAAAAGTGAGTTAGAGAAAGATTATGCTATCGATGCACTTTTAAATAATCACGCTGTTTTTTCTAGTAGAAAGAATTTTAACGATTTATTTGATTCAAAGATTGATTTTATAAAACCAACACCAAAGCAGTTTAAAGAATTAAGGTGCTTGGTTAATAAAAATAGAAGACAAGAATTTGAACGATGTATTGATAAAGGCAGTTTCACTGAATATGGTTATTCCCAGATAAAAAGGATCGTAATGGAAGCTAATAAGCTTGTTGATGCTTATCCAATTTTATCATTATCTAGAAATAGCAAAAGTAACCTGATGTGGGCTCATTATTCAAATTCTCACCAAGGATTTTGTATTGAATTTAAGTCCGAATACATAAAGCCTGATAAGGTTGAATATCATGGTGCTATCCAACAAGTTAAGTTGCTTGATATGGTTCGTATGTACTTTGGAGATCCAGATGGTGAAAAGCTTTCGAAGGATATTGGGAAGGCTTTATTAACAAAACTCAATGAATGGAAGTACGAAGAAGAATATAGATTTATTGGTGGTGATTCGATGGCGGGAGGAAGAATTCAAAATGGAGAAAAGATTCTTAAATTCCCTTATGTGACAGAAGCTGTTGAGTCGATAATTTTTGGATGTAGGATGGATGATAAAGTTAAAAAATATATCGCTCAGAGTTTACCTTACAAAGTAAAACTCAAACAAGCTGTTGCAGGAATGAGTAGTATCGAAATTATTGATAGTAATTTTACGCTGTAAGCTTATCGTTCGATTGATAATACTAAATGCCGTAAATATACCTATGTGGCTGCATAAATTAGTTTAATTTGACCCTTTCCATTTCTGCTTCCGCGCTTTTTTCTTGGCCTCTTTCTGTTCACGAATAATCACCAGCTCGGCCAGTTCCTTCTCCATCATCGCCGGAGTTTCCAGGCTGATTCTGCCGATGGTTCCGGCGCGCAATTCGGACAGCAGGATTTTGGACACTTTATCCATCTCGATGTGTCCGCCTGAGCGCAGGCAGCCGCGTTTCTTGCCGATGGCTTCCATCAGCTGTTGCTCGCTTTCCGGGAGTTGCTCCAGCTGAAAGCGGGCTTGCAGTAAATCCGGGTAATGCTGCAACAGGTATTCGGCGGCGAAGAAGGCGACATTCTCATGGCTGATCGCGGTGTCCTTGATCGCGCCGGTGGTCGCCAGCCGGTAGCCGCTGTTCTTGTTTTCGACGTTGGGCCACAGCATGCCGGGCGTGTCCAGCAGGATAATGCCGTGGCCGATGTCGATGCGTTGTTGGGTCTTAGTGATGGCCGGTTCGTTGCCGGTCTTGGCGATCATTCTTCCGGCCAGGATGTTGATCAGGGTCGATTTGCCGACATTGGGTATGCCCATGATCAGTGTGTGGATCGGTTTGTCGCTGCTGGCTTTATTCGGCAGCATTTTGTGGCAGAGCTCAGGGATTTGTCGCATTTTCTCCGGCTGCTCGGTGGTTAGCGCCAGGGTTTTTACGCCTTGTTCCTGTTCCAGATAGGTTTGCCATTGCTGAGTAATCGCGGGATCGGCAAGGTCGCTTTTACTGAGCACTTTGATGCAGGGCTTGTCGCCGCGAAGATCGGAGAGCATCGGGTTTTGGCTGCTGAACGGAATGCGCGCGTCCAGGATTTCGATGATCAGGTCGACCTGGGGCAGGATTTCTTTGACCTCTTTGCTGGCCTTGTGCATATGACCGGGATACCACTGAATAAGCATGATGTTTAGCTGCAACCAAAATGGACTATTTAAGCATCATAACCCTATAATCAACAGCTATAAATGCATAAAAGGTCTGATTGATGAAAATAGTAAATGTATCAAGAATGCTGGTGGGCTGTACACGGGGCCGACAAAACCGGCGGTCCAGAAATTCGACCGCCTTTCCGGACGGGAATTATCCCGGTATTATTGAAGAAGTCGGTTGAATCATGAAAGAGATAACAAGCAGCTTTTACGCCTATTTATCACGATTAAGATGGATTAAACGCTGGGGGCTAAAGCGTAATGCGCATGATGAAAATGTGATGGAGCATAGTTGGGAAGTGTCGGTTATCGCCCACACCCTGGCCTTGATTAAAAACCGCTATTACGGCGGGAATGTCGATGCCAATGCCGTTGCTACGGCGGCGTTGTATCACGACATCACCGAAGTGATTACCGGCGATCTGCCGACGCCTATCAAATATCATTCCCAGGAAATCAGCGCCGCCTACAAGCGGATTGAAAATCAGGCGGAAATTGAGTTGCTGGCTCTTTTGCCGATAGAATTGCAGGCTGATTTTCAGGCTCTGATTCGCCACGATAAGATGCCGAAAGAGCATGTCCAGATTATCAAGGCGGCGGATAAAATATCGGCCTATCTCAAATGTCAGGCTGAATTAAAGGCCGGGAACTTGGAATTTGAAACCGCCGCCGAGCAATTGGCTTTAACTATCGGCGCATCGGAACAACCGGAAGTTATTTTTTTCATGAAAACGTTTGCGCCCAGTTGCGGATTGACGCTGGATGGGTTGATGAAAACTTATTGAGTTGATTTGATGTCGGTTGATCAGTAAAGCGGATTTTTTACTATGGACGTCTCAAGTTATAATGTATTTTTTGTCAAACGGCGGCAGGATGAAGCTTTATGAAGCCGCCTTAGTTTGTATGAGAAAATAAAACAGATTACTCGTCAATAAATTAGAATCTATACGGTATGAGTGGACAGTCGAATAAATTTACACGGTGCAGTACCCACGGAGAAGTTGTGAAACATCGATACACCATTGAACAGGCCAGAATATTATTGGATATTTTGAAGTACCATAATGCATCAACCATGCTGCCTTCGTTTCATCAGGTAAAGCTCGAAACGCTTGATGAGGCGCTGGATAAGCTGAGGCTGGAATTGTCCGAATTTATTGCAACGGATGACGGGCTTGGCTTTATCGTCCCGATTAGGGATGAGAAGGGCTTGATTTAGTTAGATTTAAAACAACATCACACAGTGCGGGAAGCACCGGCGGTTCCGGCTTTTTAGCTGCGGGAGCCGGCGTTTTGGCCTCATCCGAAAACCACCAGGCCAGCGAGGCATCGCAACCGTCGCTTTCAGGAAGCGGTTCCTGCCCTGTGCAGTTTTTATTATTCAATGGGCATTTGAGGCGCACATGAAAGTGATCGTCATGGCCCCACCAAGGACGAATTTTTCTCAGCCAGTCATGGCTTGATTTGCGCGTGCATAATAGGCGCTTAACGCTGGGATTCACAAAGATGCGGTCCACGTCCGGCCTGCGCGCCGCAGTTTCAAGAATTTTCTCATGCACTGGCGACCATTGGTTGTCATCAATAGCATCCGATTGGGCGGTAAGAACCGATGGTGCGCTCCAGGTTTCACGCTCATCAAATGCCAGGCTCCGGGTTGCGGCCTGCTGCGACAGCAAGTACCAAATATCGACGTCCAGCCCGGTTTGATGGCTGCGATGTCCGCTTGGGGTCGGGCCGCCGCGCGGTTGCCCAAGGTCGCCGACCAGCAATACTCCCCAGTGTTGCGAATGCGTGGTCTTGGCTATGCTTTCGATAAACCGTATCAAGTCGGGGTGGCCGTAGGATCGGCCTCGTGTAGGACGCATCAATTGATAGCCCGGGCCATTTGGAGGTAGCGAAACCGCGCCGCTTAAACAGCCGGCGGTGTAAGAGCCGATGCTCTGGGCGCTATCTCCGATTTGCACAGCTTGTTTGATCGTTGCCCAATTGTTTGCAACGGGGGATGAAGAGCAGTTGGAAAAAATACCCAACAACACGATAAATAATGGAAGTTTCATTTTAAAACCGGCGTTCAAAATATCACCCTGACTTTGTCGTCTTGAGCGAGCGAAAAATCCGTACTATCTAGCCATAAAGGGCGACTCGGCCGGTCGCCCGTTGTCCTGCTTATTTCTTAACCGGCGCCGATATGTCCAGAAAGTGCTTGGAATTATCTGTAACCGGAATTGAGCCGGGTTTATTGCCGGTAGTGGGCAATGGAGCGTTCGTGTTTTTTGCAGTGTCCTCGCCTTTTGTCGCGGCTTCATCTTCCAGTTGGAGCTCATCTTCTTCAGGAACATTGCCGTCGTGGAGCAGATATTCACGACGCTGTTGGTAAGAATTTTTGATAAATGAATAGCGGTCGACGGAGGCTTCATTAACGATTTTTTCAGTCGGTATCAAATCGGCGCGGGTATCGGCGACATCGACTGATTTGGCTCCTGAATTGATCGCGCTGGTGGCAGCGCCGCCACCGGCAAATACAAAGGTGTAGGTGAGTGGATTCAATAAAGCATCGCCGACAGTTCCGACGACTTCTCTAGGTGAGCTTGCTCCTAAAAACGGAACCACCAGATAGTTGCCTGTCGGAACGCCCCAGAAGCCTAAGGTTTGCCCGAAGTCTTCATTATGCTTGGGCAAATCGATCATTTTTGCGACATCAATAAAGCCCGCCACGCCGGCCGTGGTGTTAATCAGAAAACGGCCGGCATCCATACCGCCCTGCGTCATTTTAAGCTGTAGCAAATCATTGACGGTTACGCCGATGTCGTTAAGATTGCTGAAAAAGTTGGTTATGCCGTCATTAACGAATTTTGGGGTTATCCATAAATAGCCTTTCGCCACCGGTTTTATAACAGTCTTGTCGAGATCGTCATTGAATTCTTGCGTGCCGCGATTCCAACCTTCCCATGGGTCTTTTTCATTAACTTCCGAGGTTGTTGCGCATCCCCCAAGTACACTTGATATAACCAGGCTGCTCATTAATAAGCGAGCGTTGATAATGGTTTTTTGCATACTCATGGCTGATCTCTATCTACTTGGTGTTGAGGTGATTGGAAGTCTGTATCGTACAGTTATTTTAATTTGCGGATTATATCAGCACAGTCCCTAAAAAACTCACTGATTTTGCATTTGCCTGAGTATCCAGCTTTGCCGTTTAAGTAAATAACTTGATGGCTGTGATGCCCGTAGCAGTATCGGATTAGGCAGGGTTGCCGCCAACAAAGCGGCTTGCTGCCGGCTGATTTGATTTGCGTGGACCCCAAAATAATGCTGGCTTGCCGCCTCTATGCCGAACAGGTGGTCGCCGAATTCAGCGATATTCAGGTAAACCGTCAATATCCGTTCCTTGCTCCACAGCTGCTCGATCAACATTGTAAACCAGACCTCCAGCCCCTTGCGGACAAAGCTTTTTGACGGCGTTAAAAATAAATTTTTCGCTACTTGCTGGGAAATGGTGCTCGCCCCCCTGAGTCGGCCCCCGTCCATGTACACATCGATGGATGATTGTATGGCGTGTAAATCAAATCCGGAGTGTTGGAAAAAACGCTGGTCTTCGGCGGCAATAACTGCCGAAGCGGCATAGGGCGAGATTTTTTTTGCGCCGACCCATGAGTATCTAATGGACTTGAACGAGCCGTCGTCGATCAAGTCTTCAACATGCCGGTACACCATGAACGCTGATGTTGGAGCGGGCACCCAGCGCAACAATACGCACAAGCCGACCGATGAGGCCAGAAAGGCGAACAGCAGGTAAAGCACAGCTTTGCGCAGTATTCCCTTGATGGACGATGAGCGAAAGTTGCTGTTTTTGGAGTAACGGGATTGTCTTGCCAAGGTGGTGGGAATCGGCTTTTGTTTTGGTTAGGGAGCTGCAATGAATTTAGATATATGATAAAGCCTTTGGATAGACCTGAATAGCCTTGTAAATATCTGACCATGCAGTCGGAATCCGACTGACACGGTTATAATAGAAGCTCCCGTACAAGAAACTGATCCAAACGCATGAAACTCCGATACACACTTATTGCTTTTTTGCTGCTGATTGCCCAAACCAGCTGTATGCCGATGATTTATCCGCCCGGCGCAAAAAATAATACGGCGCAACTTGGCGAAAACACTTTCCTGACCGAAGACGGCGTAAGATTGCCGTTGCGTCACTGGCTGCCGAAGACCGAACCGCATGCGGTCATTATCGCGCTGCACGGGTTTAACGATTACAGCCGTTTTTTCGATTCGCCGGGAGAGTATTTCAGCAAAATGGGTATTGCCAGTTTCGCTTACGATCAACGCGGTTTTGGCATGGCTCCGCAACGCGGTTTATGGGCCGGCGGCGATGCCTATGTCAGGGATTTGCAGGTTTTGGTGCGGCTGGTAAAACAGCGCTATCCAAAACGCCCGGTTTATTTGCTGGGCGAAAGCATGGGCGGTGCGATTGTGATCACGGCCATGAGCCAAGCGGATATGCCGGAAGTTGCAGGTATCATTCTCGCCGCTCCGGCGTTATGGGCCAGGTCAACCATGCCCTGGTATCAGACCGGGTTGCTTTGGACCTTGGCGCACACTTTTCCTTGGCTGACCTTGACCGGGGAGGGCGTACATGTCATGGCTTCGGATAATATCGACATGCTTCGGGCCATGGGCCGGGATCCGTGGGTTATCAAGGCGACCCGTGTCGAAACGGTGTACGGATTGGCTGATTTGATGGACGCGGCATTTAACAGCGCCGCTACGCTACGCGGAAACAGCCTGATGCTTTACGGCGAGAAAGACGAAATTATCCCCAAAGAGCCGACTTATGCGTTTTTGCAGCAATTTCTCGCGGCGGATACGGCGGGAAAAACCGTGGCGATATATCCGCACGGCTATCACATGCTGCTGCGCGACTTGCAAGCGCCCACCACATGGAAAGACATAGCCGCCTGGATTAACGCCAGCCCCGACAAGCTTCCATCGGGCGCGGATAACCGGGCGCGGCAATTGCTAAGTAGTCGGTTAAAGGACTTTTAATGTTGCTTAAATCACAAGTTCCGGGCTGGACTTGTCGAAGGCCAATGGCAGGCTTGCCCCAAACTGTAACGGTTTTAATAAGGATACTTACCGGGATGCGGCTGCATAAAGAAATCAGGCTATAGTAATGTGTTAAAATGCCGATAATTGACCTGATCTCTTTATTTTGCGGCCCAACACTATCAACCGGGAAAACACTCGCCATGACCAAGGAACCTTTTTTTCGTCTTAATCAAGAACCCGAGGCCCTGAACGGTTTTTCCCGGACTGTTGCGGAAATCGAATGGCTACTGTTGGTTTTGATGATGTTTTATCTGGTGGTAGGCCATATTGAGGAAAACGTTAAAATCTTTTTACTGGGAGGTCTCTGCGCTTTTGCCGGCTTCGTTATGGTGTTCCATTATCTCAATTTCTTTGCCAAAGCCAACGTTTGGAAGCTGGCTTTAGAAACTTGGGTCATGATCTTGTTGATCACCTGGTTCGTTTGGCATACCGGACGCCAAAGCAGTCTGTTGCTTAACCTGTATTTTCTACCGATCATCACCAGTTCTTTGGCTTTGGGTAAGCTGACTACATTATTGGAAGTGATATTAATCGGCTCTTGTTATGTGTATTTAGGCAAAAGCGGCGTACCCGGGGAGGAGATGTTTTCCTTAAGCCAAAGCAGCGTCCTGCTGACGTGGTTGTTTCCTATGTTGCTGGTGGGCTACATCACCACCATGCTATCTAACGACATCTACCACGCTTTCAGCCGTGTCAAAACTACCGCGCAAACCGATGAGTTAACCAGTCTTTACAACCGCGGGGCTTTCATGGATTTTTTGGAAAAACAAGTGCAACAAGCCCGGCGCGGTGGACGCACTTTCAGCCTGTTGCTGGGGGATTGCGATAACTTAAAAACCGTCAATGACAAATACGGTCACGAAGCAGGCAACCTGTTGTTACGATCCATCGCCGACAATTTCCGTCACTGTTTAAGAGGCTGCGACTCCGCAGCCAGATACGGAGGCGACGAATTCACAGTATTACTTCCGGAAACTACCTTAGAAGATGCCGAACTGATAGCAAAACGCATCAAGGAAACATTGGTTGCAACCAGTTTTAATTACCGGGGTAATGCCGTCACCACCGACATCAGTATCGGTATTGCCAGCTATCCACAACACGGCGACACTGCGGAACTCTTGTTACGGCATGCCGACGAAGGCATGTACGCCAACAAGCGCGAAAGTAAAAATCGAGTTGCCGAAGTATCTTAGGAACCGATGTTACGCACGGATGGTATTTCTCCCGCTTGCCGCGCCGAGCACCGGAGCTTTTATCGAGAACGGCCCGGTTAGGGGTTCGATAAAAGCGAAGAGCGCAGGAAATAAGCGGCAATCGGGTCGGCTTTTCTTTGGTTACTTTCTTTTCGACTTGTATGATTAAACAAAGCAACAAATCCAGTTTTTATTAGAATAGGACTTCTAGTGAAAAAAGGCTGAAGTAGACCGATTCGACTGAGGTGTATTCAATAACACCGTCATGCAGCAAAGATCGCTTCAGCCTACTTTTAAAACTCGAACAGTTGTCAGGAACACGGTGTGATTCCGCATTTTACAAGAATGAGTGCCCAAGGTAATTATTATGTCAGCCCCTATAGAGATACAGTCAGCTCCTGAAAAGAAATTGCAGATGATTGGTGTTGATGTTGCTAAACAAAAACTGGATGTTAGCGTTGACGACACCACGACTTTAACGATTGATAATGATGAAGAAAGCTTCAAGAAGCTATTAAAAGCCATACCCGATAGGGGACCGGCTTGTGTTGTGATAGAAGCCACGGGAGGTTACGAAAGAAAGCTGGTCGCCTTCCTGCAAGCCCGTGAAATTGCCGTTGCCGTCGTTAATCCCAAGCGGATCAGAGACTATGCCAATTCCATGGGAGCTTACGCCAAAAATGACCGCATCGATGCCGATATGATCCGTCATTATGCCCAAACGGCGTATGACAAAAACCGGCTGCAACTGAGCGAAACCATCACCGAAGCCGCACGGCGACGTGAAAGCCTGCTCAGGCGCCGAAACCAGTTGGTGGGACAAAGGGCTATAGAAAAACAGCATCTGGAATCGGCCACGGACAAAGACACGGTGCGGTCAATCAAGCGTATTATTAAACAGCTTGATAAGGAAATCGAAAAGATTGAATCCCTGATCAAGGCGGATATTGATGCCAATGACCATTTGAAAAAAAGCATGAAACAACTCATGCAAGTGCCGGGCGTGGGTGACGTAACCGTGTTAACGTTGCTGACCCAACTGCCTGAGCTGGGCAAGCTGTCCAATAAGGAAATCGCCGCATTGGTGGGTGTTGCGCCTTATGCCAAGGATAGCGGCAAAAAAACAGGGCGAAGGGCGATATTTGGCGGACGCATGCAGATACGCTCAACGCTTTATATGGCGACCTTAAGCGCAACCCGTTTTAACAAGCCGATAAGAATCTTTTATCAACGCCTGCTGGCCCAGGGCAAGTTAAAGAAAGTAGCCCTAGTGGCCTGCATGAGAAAATTGCTCACTATACTCAATTCGATGGCAAAAACAGGCGACGAATGGAACCCTGATTTTGCAAAGCAGGCTTGATTTTGAACACAGTTGCTGCATGGATGCAGGAGGTAGAGCAACGCCAGAGCAGTTGCCGAGGCGACGTAAAAGAAAGTAACTCGCTTTCGGGTGCGAGAACCCGATTCAAATAACTGTCGCGTTAGCGACTCCTTAAATTCAGTGTAAATTCGATCAACTGCGTAACATCAGTTAGGAACAAGTATTTTCTAAAATTACGAGTGGCGATTGCACTTATGAGTTGAATCCAAGGTTCCTTTTTGCCTGGCAAACTTTGTCAGGTTGTTTGGTACGCAACGGTACAATGAGAACAACCACTGGCCTGCTGTCTTAATACTTCAGTAGCTTTTTTCACAGCGCTTTTAGCATTACTGATTGATCCTAAATAATGCACTGTTTCTTTGGAAGGAAGCAAAGAACAATCAGCGGTATGAACCACATGATCCCCGCTGCTCTGAGCGTTTATTTCAACGTAAAACTCTGCCATCGTAAATTACTCCATTGTTAGAACATTAATTCAAACCACCGGCTCATCTGTGCTGCGATCCATCTTCTGTCGGCCATCGGACATTCAGTGTTAACGATGTCGTGAAAACGACAGAAACAATGCTGAATTCGCGTTACTTTTGAGCTTACTTTAATTAGTCAGCAAAACATATACCAACCGGTCAAAAGGTGGATGGGTTAAAATTGTTGTCCGACAATTAAAGCTATAGGGTGGATTCGCCGCTAGGCAATCCACCACACTACGACAGGCTGTCATTTGCGTTGCGCGTATGTGGCGGCTCTGCTGCAAAACTCGGGTAAGGCTGCGGTGGTCCCCGGTATTCGGTTAATTCTAAAAACCGCTCATGCTTCGACAAGGCTCTCCTGTATGCAGCCGAAGGGCTCAGTACGGTTCAGCTCTGAGGTTGAAATACTGCCACTTTTCTGAAGTTTCTTCTTGTTTGAATTATAATCTGACAAACTACGCGGGTAGGGGTTGGCGTATATCAAAGTTCTTAAAAACAAACCTTTTCCACTCCCCGATCATGAAATGTTAATTTTCTGGACAAACGGATTCCAGCCCTGGATCGGAGAAAAATCGTTTTGAGATTGATAACTAAATCATGGCAATTGAAATTTTAGAGGTTGTAGATTATGGATAAGATCAACATGACGAAACCTGGAGAGAGAAGAGGTTTTTTTCGAATTGATGATGAAGTTAATCTGTTTTACAAAAAAATAGATGAAAAACTGGTGACCGAACCGCATCATCTTTCCGAGAATGTTTTGAACAGCTGCTCATTGTCTACCGCCCTTGCGGCTGTATCGCAGGAATCGGCAGAGCTATTGCACAGACTGGAGAAAAACCTGCCGGATGTGGCGGATTATTTAAGGATAATTGACACTAAAGTCGAGCTTCTAGCCCAGGCTATCATGATGCAGGGCTTTCAATTCAAGGAAAATGAGACCCGCAACGTTAACATCAGCGCGACAGGCATGGCTTTTAATTGTGAAGAGCAGCTCAAAGAAGGCGATTACCTGGAAATCAAGATGCTGCTGGTATCCAGCATGGCGGTCATCGTGACATACGGCAAGGTTATTTATTGCAAAAACAGTCAAGGAAACGATAGCCGGTATCCTTATTTTATTGGCGTCGATTTTATCAATATGAAAGACGAGGACCGGGAAATGCTGATTAAGTATGTGATCAAAAAGCAATTACACCAGATTAGGGATAAAAAACAGGCTGATAATACACTTTAAGTGATATGTGAACATTTCAGATAAACAAAAAAAAATCCTTACCCTGCTGGCTGACGGAGAGTTTCATTCCGGCACCGACTTGGCCGTCATACTGGGTATCAGCCGTTCAGCCGTCTGGAAACAGTTGAACGGCTTGGCCGATTTCGGCCTTTCGCACTCGGCGGTCAGCGGTAAAGGGTACCGTTTGGACAACCCGCTGGAGTTGTTGGCAGCGTCAAAAATCAATGACGCTGTTGACGGCCGGGCCGGCGCATTAATCTCATCGCTCGAAATTCACGATCAAATCGATTCCACCAACCGTTATTTAGTGGAACGCTCCCGGAATAATGCGCTTTCAGGCTCCGTATGCTTTGCTGAGTATCAAACGGCGGGCAAAGGCAGGCGGGGGCGGCAATGGGTTTCGCCTTACGGCTGCAATATCTACTTGTCGATACTCTGGCGCTTTCAGCAGGGGCCTGCCGCAATTTCAGGTTTAAGCCTGGCTATCGGCGTGGCGGTCATCAGGGCTTTAAAACAGCATCAAATAAATGATATAGGCCTTAAATGGCCTAACGATATTTACAGCCAGGGCAAAAAACTGGGCGGTATTCTGGTCGAAGTCTCGGGTGAGACCGATGGTCCGTGCAGCGCAGTTATCGGTCTGGGATTGAATTTGTTTTTGCCGGAAACCCAAGCCCAAAGCATTACCCAAGCCTGGACCGATTTAAGCAGAATCACCGGGCAAAACCAGTTGTTCAGAAATAAATTGGCCGGCACGCTGTTAAACCATCTGCTGCCGGTTATGGCTGAATATGAAGGTGTCGGCATTACAAGCTATCTTGATGAATGGCGCGGCTATGATTGCCTGACCGGACAAGCTGCGACATTATTTATCGGGCAGCAGCAATTCGAGGGCATAGTGCGGGGCATCGACGATAACGGCATGTTATTGATTGAGCGTCCTGACGGCCGGGTGCAGGCATTCGCTTCCGGCGAAGTCAGTTTTAATAGTTCGGTGCTGCAATGAATCTGTTGATTGATATGGGTAATACCCGGCTAAAATGGGGGCGGGCGAAAGGCGGTCAAATCATTAGCGGCCAGTCCCTGGTTAATGCCCGGCTTAACCGGCAGGAACTGATTGAACGCTGGAAAGACCTATCCCGCCCGAAGCGGCTTGCCGTTTCCTGCGTGAGTTCAAACCGGTTACTCGAACTTGTGCAATCGGTAGCGCTTGAGCTTTGGCCTGATGTCGATATTGTCCAGGTTAAATCTCAGGCTTGCGCATTTGGCGTGACTAATGCCTATCTACAGCCTGAAAAGCTGGGCGTTGACCGCTGGCTATCTTTGGTTGCCGTTTGGTGCCGGTATCAAAATCCGGCCTGCATAGTCGATTGCGGAACGGCAATTACCGTGGATTTGATCGATGCTGGCGGCAAGCATCAAGGCGGCCTGATCAGCCCCGGCCTGGCGTTGATGAAGAACTCCCTGGCTCAGGGAACCGAGGCGCTGTCTGTGAGCGAAACCAACCATGCATCCGGGCAGCCGATTGCGACTCTGCCGCCATCGATGGCAGTCGGACCGGCTAATTTTACCGAGGCCGCAATCTACAGCGGCACCTTGGCGGCGGCGGTTGGATTGATCGAACATACGCTGGCAAAACAGCCGGCAAATATGCACTTGGTTTTGACCGGCGGCGATGCCGAACTTATCGCCCGGCAGCTTAATGTTGCATCCACCGTTGATCCGGAATTGGTGCTGCGGGGCTTGTTATGTGTGCTGGAAGGGCCCGTCGGCAACTGCTTCTGCCCAGACGCATGAAAACTTTATTGTTCCTGGTGTATTGGCTAATGTTGTTTTCGTTAGCTCACTAATTCCACTGCTCTCATCGTTATACGCACGTATTGAAAAGCACGTCATTCCGCAGGGATTGCCGGAATCCAGAGCACAGGGATGCGAATGCCCGATTTAACAAAGCAATTTCGCATGGCAAGGCTTGTTGCCAGCTTCGGCATTCTGGATACCAGCGCGAACATAAAACTTCGTGCCGTTATCGTAAAAATGCCTTAATTTTTCTGTAATACTTAACCTATTCAACCATTGTGCTAAACATCATCTGGATTTTCTTTTTCCTCTCCGCCTTTTGCATCGCACTGTTCAAACTGATTTTCCTGGGAGATCAGCAGGTTTTTGCGCAAATCATGGAAGCGATGTTTGCGCTGTCGAAATCGGCGTTTGAAATATCCTTAGGCTTAGCCGGCGTACTGGCCTTATGGCTGGGTATTATGCGCGTCGGCGAAAAGAGCGGTTTTATCCTGCTGTTAACAAAAGGCCTCACGCCGCTATTTAGCCGGTTAATGCCCGATGTGCCCAAAGGCCATCCCGCGTTGGGCGCAATCGTGATGAATATTTCCGCCAATGCGCTGGGGCTGGACAATGCAGCAACGCCGTTGGGCATCAAGGCGATGCAGGAACTGCAAACCCTCAACCCTAATCCCGAAACCGCCAGCAATGCGCAAATCCTGTTCCTGGTCATCAACACCTCAAGCGTCACGCTGTTTCCGGTCACGATTTTCACTTACCGCGCCCAGCTCGGTGCCGCCAATCCGACCGACGTGTTCATCCCGATTTTGATGGCGACTTATATGTCCACGCTGGCCGGATTGCTTGCGGTCGCCTTCGTGCAAAAAATCAACCTGCTGGATAAAGTGATCATGGCTTACCTGGGCGGTTTTACGCTGGTGGTCGGCGGCCTGCTGGTGTATTTTTCACGCCTGCCGCAACAGCAAATGCTTGAGCAATCCGCGCTTATCAGCAACTTCATCCTGTTTTCGCTGGTCGTCACTTTTATTCTCGGCGCTATCCATAAGGAGATTAACGCCTACGACGCATTCATAGAGGGCGCCAAAGAAGGTTTTCAGACCGCTGTCGGCATCATCCCTTACCTGGTCGCGATGCTGGTTGCTATCGGCGTGTTCAGGGCCAGCGGCGCGCTGGAGCTGCTGGCCGGATTGGCGAGATATGCCGTGCATTACTTCATGCTCGACGACCGATTTGTCGATGCCTTGCCCACTGCATTGATCAAACCGTTCAGCGGCAGTGGAGCCAGGGCCATGATGATCGATACCATGAAAACCCTGGGTCCTGATTCGTTTGCCGGGCGCTTGTCGGCGATCGTGCAGGGCAGCACAGAAACCACCTTTTATGTGCTGGCGATTTACTTCGGCTCGGTCGGCATCAAACATATTCGCCATGCCGCCGCGTGTGGGATAATAGCCGATTTTGCGGGCGTTGTTGCCTCCATATTTGTCGCCTATTGGTTTTTCGGCTAAAGGTGAAAGGCGAAAGGCGAAGGGCGAAGGGCGAAAAAAGCCATCCTTTGTCTTTCGCCTTTCGCCTATAAAATTTTTATGAAGAAGCTCGGTTTTATCCGTGTCATCCGTGTTCTATTTTTTCTAACTGCTGTTATACGTTAATGCAAATTCACCTTAAAACACTCGGCTGCCGCCTGAACGAAGCCGAACTGGAAACCTGGGCTCAGGCTTTTCAAAAATCCGGCCATCAAATCACCAGGCAGGCCGAAGCCGCCCAGCTTATCGTCATCAATTCCTGTGCGGTGACCCAGGATGCCGCCAGAAAATCGCGCCAGCTGATACGGCGCATTCATCGCGATAATCCGCAAGCCAAACTCGTGGTCAGCGGCTGTTACGCCACATTGAATGAAGACGAGGCCGCGTCCTTACTGGGCGTAGATCTGGTGGTCAGCAACAAGGATAAAGACCGGCTGGTCGAAAAAACCCTGACTGAACTGAACATGGACAGCATGCCCGTGCTGTCCACCGAACCGGGCGAAATATCGCTATTCACCCGCGGCAGGCAACGCGCGTTCGTTAAAGTGCAGGACGGCTGCCGTTACCGCTGCACATTCTGCATCGTGACCGTCGCGCGCGGCGAAGAGAGCAGCCGTCCCGTGCAGGCGGTCATCGACGAAATCAATGACCTGCATCGGCAAGGCATCACCGAAGTCATTTTGACCGGCGTGCATTTGGGCGGTTACGGCAGCGATTTGGGCAACAACCTGTCCGACTTGATCAAAGCCATCTTGGCGGAAACCGACATCCCGCGGCTTAGACTAGGCTCGCTGGAACCGTGGGAACTGCCGGGCGATTTTTTCGA
>JALNYY010000013.1:0-2902 GCA_023229605.1 Methylobacter sp. | reverse complement strand
TGCCGCATTTGCATTTGCCGTTGCAAAGCGGCTCGGACACCGTGCTGCGCCGTATGGCGAGGCGCTGCAAGACCGAGGAGTTCGCCGCCATCGTCAGCCAGCTGCGGACGCAAATCCCGCACTTTAATATCACCACCGATATTATCGTCGGCTTCCCCGGCGAAACCGAGCAGGAATGGCAGGAGAGTTTTGACTTCATCAAACAGACCGGATTCGGGCATATCCATATCTTCACCTATTCCAGCCGCGCAGGCACCAAAGCGGCAAGCCTGCAGGATCAGCTGGGCAACGAAATCAAGAAACAGCGCAGCAGGCAATTGCATGAGTTGGCCGAACAAATGAAACTAGCGTTTTTTGAAGCGAATGTCGGCCAGGAATTCCTGGTGTTATGGGAAGGCTACAGCGAAGCGTTGGACAATGGCAAACAGCGGGTGTTCGGTTACACGCCGAATTATATTAAGGTTGGTTGTGTGATCGGCAACGATATGTCGGTGGAGAACCGGACGCTTAACTGCGTGATAAACGCAGTGGATGAGGGCTGGGTTGTTGGGGAGCTGGTGGAGTAGCTAAGATCTGGCTATAAATAACTTTCTTGAATCCATTTGTAGGGGCGATTTTAATCGCCCTGAGCGAATGAATTCGCCCCTACAGGACATTCCAAGCCGGGAATTTATTTCCAACCAAATCCTAATCCCCGCATAAAAGCTCGACGCAAAGAAATGCCCCGAACATGAAAAAACTTGCCTAGCTCTATTTTGTCAGATTATACGCAAGCTCGTCATCCTCGCCGGGAGCGGGGTCCAGCGCCATGGATGGTAAGCTAAAAGCCATCCCTGGAGCCTGGATTCGCTACGCGCTCTAACGGGTCCGGCAATCTGTTGGAATGACGATTCTGGATTGTGCGTTCATTGAATCTGACAAAGTAACTGGGAAGCGCTGATCAAATCCTTCGGCGAGCCCAGGATTAACGGTAACAAATTGATTCCGTTCGTGGTGAGCCCTTCGATCATGCTCAGGAGAGCCTTGTCGAACCATGAGCGGAATCGATTTGTTCAGCGCTTCCCTAGGCACAATGCAAGGCTCCGAGCTTAGGTAACGCATGGTTTTTTGCGAGCTGGAAATATAATGGGCGCTCATCCTATGAACTTGAGAACTTAATCAAAGCGGGAGCTATGGTAAACTGCCAAACATGAATTTCCTGCCGTTTTAAATTCCGTGGAGGAACGTTGAATGCGCCCGTCAATAGCCCTGCAAACCCACCGCGATGCGATTCGCGAAATTGCCCTGCGCCATCGGGTTAAAAACGTGCGGGTATTCGGTTCGGTGCTGCACGGCGACGACACCGAAGACAGCGACTTGGACTTGTTGGTCGATCCTACGCCGGAAACCACGCTGATGGATATTGCCAAAATTCAGGTTGAAGTTGCGCGGCTGCTCAATATCACAGTCGATGTATTAACCCCCCGAGCCCTCCCCGACAAGTTTCGTGACCAAGTGATTAAGGAGGCCCAACCGGTATGAGCAAAAAAGACGACCTTCGTATTCCCGATTACCTCGGGCACATTATCGAAGCGATTGAGCGGATTCACCGCTATGTTGAAGACATGTCGGAAGTTGATTTTCTTGACGATGAAAAAACTCAGGATGCCGTGGTCAGAAACTTCGAGATTATTGGCGAGGCATCGCGCAACATTGAGCGTCACCATCCAGCTTATACCCAATCTCACCCCGAAATACCTTGGATATTCATGTACACCATGCGTAACCGTATCGCCCATGGCTATTTCAAAGTAGATTTTGAATTGGTTTGGCAAACCATCCATGCCGATTTGCCAGAGCTGCATGAACAAGTCCGGCAACTGGTTCTTCTCGCTGGATCGATTTGAGCATAACAGTGCGCGCACGAGCAAACGCACCAGCGTTGTAGAACGTTCCTGACTGAGAAACCCCCACATCTACCACCTTAAAAATGGTGCTTGTGATAATAGATTTAATGATAGATACTTAAATTGAAGCGGTTGAATTTCCTATCCGTGACTAACATATTTTGAAGTCCTCGACTATGCCAGAGATAAAGGAAATGCCAGCCTATTTTAATGCCGAACTTGGCTTTAGGGTTATAAAGAATGGAAGAATCCTCAAAAGATAAATCACATCAACACACCTCATCCCTGAAGTTATTTGAAGAGACCAGAAGGCTGTTGGTTGAGACAGGAACACGTAACCGCCTAGTTCATGTTAACCGGCAATCTCGGCGATCTAATGCGCTGGACATTATTAACGAACGATCCGACGATATTTACAGAATTCTTGTGAACTCCGGCAGGACGATGCGGTTCCTAGCGACAGGTCGCGACAAAGAGAATGAGAGTGGCACGCCGAGTCTAACCGAAGATTCGGATCCAGTTTTTGACCAAGATCGATACACTGACAACCAGTTGGAAACTCGACTTGGGTCGGATGGGTTACAGAAGCGGCTGCTTAAGCTGGCACGGGATGCAAAGACAGCCGAGGAAGAGCAAGGCGTCAACATCCTATACCTCGCATTGGGATTTCTTACTTGGTATGAAGATGATACAAGTTCAATGAAGCGAGAGGCACCGTTGGTGCTGCTTCCCGTCGAGCTGATCCGTAACAAACGGACATCGACATACGATATCAAGACACGCGAAGAAGACATTTTCACCAATCTACCTTTGCAGGAACGACTCAAGGGGGATTTTGGGATTCAGCTTTCCGATATTGACATTGATGATGATTGGTTGCCCTCGCGCTATTTTGACGCGGTGGCAGATGTGACTGCAAGTCGTTCGCGATGGACAATAGACCGCGACGGAATGCAACTGGGCTTTTTTTCGTTCTCAAAGCTCTTGATGTTTCGCGATCTTGACCCCGAGAATTG
>JALNYY010000177.1:3864-7816 GCA_023229605.1 Methylobacter sp. | reverse complement strand
GCTGGGTCGAGGATCTCAACCGTTTTTACCGCAGTGAACCGGCACTCTATCAGCAAGACTTCAGCCGCGACGGCTTTCAATGGATGGATTGCAACTACGCGGAAAAAAGTGTGGTGAGCTTTGTGCGTCGTGGCTACAGCCCTGGCGATACGTTGTTGGTGGTTTGCAATTTTACGCCCGTCGTCCGCGAGAATTACCTGGTCGGAGTGCCCAGCGGCGGTTACTGGCATGAAGTGCTCAACAGCGATACCGAACTCTATGGCGGCAGCGGCGTGGGCAATTTCGGCGGCGTTGAAGCGGGGCCCGTATCTACCGGTGAAATGTTTCATTCACTGATGCTGCGTCTGCCGCCATTGGGTGTCCTATTCTTCAAACAGGGGACTGGGTCATGAAAGGCACACAAAAGCTCGACGGCAGACGGCGCGTAGTTATCGAAAATGTGCAGCCTGAAATCGATTCTGGGCATTTTCCGATCAAACGCGTCATAGGTCAGAGCGTTGAGGTGGCGGCGGATGCTTTCACAGACGGACACGATACATTGGCCTGCGTGTTGCGCTACCGGCATGCGCCGGAAACCGGCTGGCATGAAGTCGCGATGACGCCGCTAATCAATGATCGTTGGCGCGCGTCGTTCCCGATCACGGAACTTGGCCAATATGTCTACACACTAACGGCCTGGATCGATCATTTTTCTTCGTGGCGGCATGAATTTTCTCGTCGCAACGATGTACAGGATATTGCCCTGGCGCTTCAGGCCGGTGCGATGCTGGTGGAAGAAACTGCGGCGCGCGCCCTTGGCGAAAATCAGTTGCAGTTACAGCAGATTGCCGAGGAATTACGCACTGCCAAACCGGATGCCGGAAGTGCACTGGCGCTTTCCGAAACCCTGGCGAGCTTAATGCGGCAATATTCAGACCGCAGTTTGGCTACGGATTATCCCCGACTGCTAAGCGTGTGGTCTGAACCGGTCAAAGCACAGTACAGTACATGGTATGAGTTTTTTCCGCGCTCCTGCGTGGGCGATGGCATGAATCACGGTAGCTTCGCCGAATGCGAAAAGCGCTTGCCGTATGTGGCGTCTATGGGCTTCGACGTGATGTATTTGCCGCCTATTCATCCTATCGGCCTGACCAAACGCAAGGGCGCTAATAACGCGCTGGTAGCGAGTGAGACCGATGTAGGCAGCCCGTGGGCGATCGGCGCGGCGGTGGGCGGCCATAAAGCGATTCATCCGCAACTGGGCACGCTGAACGACTTCCACCGCCTGGTGGCGAAAGCGCGTGAACTGGACATTGATGTAGCGCTGGACATCGCCTTTCAGTGCTCTCCCGATCATCCTTATGTGCGCGAGCATCCTGAATGGTTTTGCCACCGAGCGGATGGCAGTATCCAGTATGCCGAGAATCCGCCCAAGAAATATGAAGATATTGTCCCGTTCAATTTTGAAACCGATGCGTGGAATGAGTTATGGCAGGAACTGTTGGAGGTGTTCCTGTTCTGGATTAAACAAGGGGTTTACATATTCCGGGTCGACAACCCGCATACCAAACCGTTCCCGTTTTGGGAATGGTTGATTGGCGAGGTGAAGCGCACGCACCCCGAGACGATTTTTCTGGCTGAAGCGTTTACCCGTCCGAAAATCACTTACCGTCTCGCCAAGCTTGGCTTCAGCCAATCCTATACTTATTTCTCGTGGCGCAATGCGAAAAGCGAGCTTGAAAGCTATTTCACCGAACTCAGCCGTACTGAAGTACGCGAATACTTCCGGCCCAATCTGTGGCCGAATACGCCCGACATCCTTCCCGAATATTTGCAATTCGGAGGCCGCCCCGCATTTATGCTGCGCCTGGTGCTGGCGGCCACGCTGGGAGCGAATTACGGCATCTACGGCCCGGCTTACGAGCTGATGGAGGCGGCTCCCCGCGAGGCGGGCGGAGAAGAATATCTCGATTCAGAGAAATACCAGGTGCGCCGCTGGAAGCTCGACCGTGCCGACAGCCTGCAGGATTTTATCGCACGGGTGAACCGCATACGCAGGGAAAGCCCGGCACTGCAACAGGATTACAGGCTGCAATTTTTTGATGTGAGCAATGACAGTCTGCTTTGTTACGCGAAAACCACGCCGGATAACGCTGAAATCATTTTGGTAGTCGCTAATCTGGATCCGCATCATACCCAATCCGGCTGGGTCACGCTGCCGCTGGAGTTGCTTGGGCTGGAAACGGATCGTACTTACCAGGTACAGGATCTGCTGACGGCCGCGCGTTTTTTGTGGAATGGTGCGCGCAACTACGTTGAGATCAATCCTCTGGTTGCGCCCGCGCATATTTTCAAATTGCGTCGGCGTGTGCGTACCGAACACGACTTCGATTATTTTTTGTAAGAGAAAACCATGAGCGAAACAAAACCCAATGAGATAAAAAAACCGCTCGCGGGCAACGCGCAATGGATGGAAGACCCGCTCTGGTATAAAGATGCCGTTATTTACGAACTGCACGTCAAAGCTTTTTTTGACAGCGACAATAACGGCACCGGGGATTTTACCGGGTTAATCCAGAAGCTCGATTATCTCCAGAATTTAGGGGTGAACACGCTGTGGTTGTTACCCTTCTACCCCTCGCCGATGCGCGACGACGGTTATGACATCTCCGACTATCGCAACATCCATCCCGAGTACGGCACCATGGCCAATTTCAAGCATTTCGTGAAGGAAGCCCACCGCCGCGGCCTCAAGGTTATCACCGAGATGGTCATTAATCACACCTCCGACCAGCATCCCTGGTTTCAGGTGGCGCGCCGCGCACCGGAGGGTTCCAGCAAGCGGAATTACTATGTATGGAGCGACACCGACAAGAAGTTTCCCGAGACGCGCATTATCTTCCAGGATGCCGAGAAATCCAACTGGACCTGGGATGAGGATGCTAAAGCCTATTACTGGCATCGTTTCTTCTCCCATCAACCGGACCTCAACTTCAATAACCCGCAGGTGGTGAAAGCGGTTATCAGACTGATGCGGTTTTGGCTGGATCAGGGCGTTGACGGCGTGCGTCTGGACGCGATTCCCTATCTGTGCGTGCGTGAGGGCACTCACAACGAAAACCTGCCCGAAACCCATGCCGTGATCAAGCAAATGCGGGCGGTGCTTGATGAGCATTACCCTAACCGCATATTTCTGGCCGAAGTCAATCAGTGGCCGGAAGATGTGCGCGACTATTTCAGTGACGGCAATGAATGTCAGATGGCTTACCATTTCCCCCTGATGCCGCGGATGTATATGGCTATCGCTCAGGAAGACCGTCATCCGATCGTAGACATCATGCGGCAGACCCCGGATATTCCGGAAACCTGCCAATGGGCCGTTTTTCTGCGCAATCATGACGAGCTTACCTTGGAGATGGTTACTGACAAAGAACGTGACTATATGTACCAGATGTATGTCGGTGATCCGCGCGCGCGCGTAAACGTCGGTATCCGGCGCCGACTGGCGCCACTGATGGACAATGAGATCGACAAAATCAAGCTGATGAACAGTTTGCTGCTGTCCATGCCGGGCTCGCCCATCATCTATTACGGCGACGAGATTGGCATGGGGGATAATTTCTTCCTGGGCGATCGTAATGGCGTGCGTACGCCCATGCAATGGAGTCCGGACCGTAATGCGGGGTTTTCTCGCGCCGATCCGCAGCGCCTGTATCTGCCACCTATCATGGATCCGGTGTATGGCTACGGGGCAGTCAACGTGGAGGCGCAGCTGCGCGAACGTGCGTCTCTATTGAACTGGATGCAGCGTGTGCTGGCGCTGCGCAAGAATCATCAGGCATTCGGTCGCGGGAAACTGGTTTTTTTGCACCCCGGAAACCGCAAGATACTCGCCTATTTCAGACTCTACGAAGACGACATTATTTTGTGCGTTACCAACCTGTCGCGTGCCGCGCAAGCGGTCGAACTTGAT
>JALNYY010000177.1:0-3854 GCA_023229605.1 Methylobacter sp. | reverse complement strand
CTTGATCTTTCAGCCTATAAAGGACGTGTGCCGGTAGAATTGATGGGGCGTTCGGCTTTTCCGCCTATTGGCGAATTGCCCTACCTGCTCACCTTGCCCGGACATAACTACTATTGGTTCCGGCTGGCCAGCGGCGAAGAGGTTCCGGCGTGGCATGAGGAACACTTGCCACCCGAGGAATTACCGACGCTGGTACTGTTCGATGGCTGGCACAGCTTCTTCCGTGAACGGGTTGTACCCTGGCGTATTGCCATGGCGGAGAAGGTTCGTACCCAGCTCGAAGAAGACGTACTGCCGCACTTTGTCTCAGCACAACGCTGGTATGGAGCCAAGGGCGAGATGATAAAACGCGTGGTCGTTACCGATTATGCAGAGTGGGTCAATGCGGATTATAAGTGGCTGGTAGCCCTGTTCGACATTGAAGCCGCGGCCTGTGAGCCGCTAACCTATTTTTTGCCCCTTGCACTGGCATGGGAAAACGGCAACGAGGAACGCCTGCACGGCATGTCGCCGACCACCATTGCCAAAGTGCGCCAAAAGGCGCAAGTTGGAATTATGGGAGATGCATTTGCTGACGGGGCATTTTGTCGGGCTGTGGTACAGGCCATCGGCGCGGGTCAAACTCTGTCCTGCGAACAAGGCGCTATCCGCTTTTCCCCCACCGAGGCTTTCGCTACACTCGCAGGGGCTGAATTCGCCAACCTGTCAGTACGACCGCCCGGCACACAAGGCAGCAATACCGCTGTCGTGCTGGGTGATCAGTTATTCCTGAAAGGCTATCGGCATCTGCAAATCGGGACGCACCCGGAATTTGAGGTCGGACGTTTTCTAACCGAAGTGGCGAAATTTCCCAATACGGCACCCCTGTTCGGCGTAGTCGAGTATCAAGGCCGCGACGGCAACAACATGACGCTTGCGTTGCTACAAGGCTATGTCGAAAACCAGGGCGATGGCTGGAGCTACACGCTGGATTACCTGGGACGTTTTCTGGAAGAATGCCGCACGGCAACCTTGCCGCTCGCCGCCCCGGATCAAGTACATGCCGCCTACCTGGTTCTGATACATACTCTCGGTCAGCGTACCGGCGAACTGCACAATGCGTTGGGTAAAACGACGGGGGATTTAGCCTTCGATCCCGAACCGGTTACCGACACAGATCTCAAAAACTGGGTACTTCAGGTGCAGGCGGAAGCGATAGCCACGCTAGACTTACTTGAACGTCGTAAAACCGGGCTTGCTGAAACTGCCCGCGAGACAGCACAAATATTGCTCGCGCAACGCAACGCACTTAAGGATCGTATCCAAGCCTGTACTTCCGGACAGATTAAAGTAGTCAAGACACGCTACCACGGCGATTATCATCTGGGGCAAGTGCTGCTCACCCAGAATGATTTCGTGTTTACCGATTTTGAGGGTGAACCGGCACGCCCGTTTGCCGAGCGCCGCCACAAACACTCGCCCTTGCGCGATGTGGCCGGCATGCTGCGATCATTCAACTATGCCTCCCACACTGCACTTGCGCACGCCACCGCAGAACGACCCGCCGATTTGGCAAAGTTTGAACCTCTGGTGCGCGACTGGGAAGCCGAGGTTGGCCGCGTTTTCCTCGCCGCCTATGATGAAGCCGTACCCGGTTCCGGACTGTCCGCTCCGGATGCATCGCTACGCGGCTTACTCGACCTGTTCCTGCTGGAAAAGGCGCTTTACGAGGTGCGCTACGAACTTGATGCACGCCCGGATTGGGTAGCTATTCCGCTTTACGGCATCCTGTCGCTATTGCTGCCAGCCCCATCAAATGCAATGGAACGCAGATGACGCTGATGAATATGATAAACACAGATAATCTATTGAATCATAATGATCAGCGTCGCCTAGAGGCGCCTACTTTTGGCATCTGCGTTCTATTTTTGGCTGCTTAATAGAGTGTGGTGGTTTATTTCTTGCCAGTTGCCTTGCAGTCTAACGTGAATTTTTCAAACGAGAGAACTCAATATGACTAAACCGATAACTGAAGTCTGGCCCGGCCGTCCCTATCCCCGCGGCGCATTCTGGGATGGCGAAGGTGTGAATTTTGCCATTTTTTCCGAGCATGCCGAAAAAGTCGAGTTGTGCCTGTTCGATCCCAAGGGAAAGAATGAAGTCCAGCGCATAGAACTGAAAGAGCGCAGCGATATGGTCTGGCACTGCTATCTACCTGAGGTCCGCCCAGGGCTGCTTTATGGTTTCCGCGTGCATGGACCTTATCGTCCGGAAGAGGGGCATCGCTTCAATCCGCACAAGCTGCTGATAGAACCCTATGCGAAAGATATAGTAGGAACGCCGCGCTGGAGCGATGCCCATTTCGGTTACAGCATCGGCAGCAAGCACGCCGATCTTTCTTTTAGTCGTCGCGACAATGCCGGCGTCATGCCGAAGTGCCGGGTTATCGACCAGACCTTCATCTGGGGAAATGATCAGCCCCCCGACATACACTGGCACGATATGGTGATTTATGAGCTGCACGTTAAAGGATTTACCATGCAGCATCCGGACATCCCTCCCCAGTTTCGCGGAACCTATGCCGGATTGGCGATGGAGCCGGCCATCAGTCATCTCAAGCGTCTGGGCGTGACGACGGTTGAACTGATGCCGGTGCATACTTTCCTTGACGACCGCCACCTGATCGAACAAGGGATGCGCAATTACTGGGGATATAACTCGATTGGCTTTTTTGCGCCCGATTCCCGTTATTCGGCTAGCGGCCAGATAAGCGAGTTTAAAACCATGGTAAAGGCCCTCCATAAGGCGGGCATTGAGGTCATTCTGGACGTGGTCTACAACCACACTGCCGAAGGAAATCAGCTGGGCCCGACGCTGTCCTTCCGCGGCATCGACAATGCTTCCTACTATCGCCTGGAGGGAGATAACCCGCGCTATTATAGAGACTACACCGGCTGCGGCAACACGCTGGACATGCAACATTCATGCGTACTCCAGCTGATCATGGACAGCCTGCGTTATTGGGTGCAGGACATGCATGTGGACGGCTTCCGTTTCGATCTGGCTTCCGCGCTGGCGCGGGAGCTGCACGAAGTCAACCAGCTGGGCACTTTCTTCGACACCATCCGTCAGGATCCAGTCCTGAGCACCATCAAACTGATTGCCGAGCCCTGGGATCTGGGTGAAGGCGGCTATCAAGTGGGAAATTTCCCGATGGGCTGGGCAGAATGGAATGATAAGTATCGCGACAGTGTTCGCGCCTATTGGAAAGGCGATGGCGGACTACTCGGGGAGCTGGCGCAACGGTTGACAGGATCCAGCGATTTGTACGAACTCAGCGGGCGCAAGCCGCATGCCAGCATCAATTTCATCAGTGCGCACGACGGGTTTACTTTGCATGACCTGGTGACCTACGACGCCAAGCACAACGAGGCAAATCAAGAAGACAACCGCGATGGTAACGACAATAACCATTCATGGAATTGCGGCGTCGAGGGAGAAACCGACGATCCGGCGATTAATGCCTTGCGTTCCCGCCAGAAACGCAATCTTCTCGCTACCCTGCTGTTTTCACAGGGGGTTCCGATGCTGGTTGCAGGCGACGAGATGGGACGTACCCAACAAGGTAATAACAACGCCTATTGTCAGGACAACGCGATTAGCTGGCTAAGCTGGGAACTGAAGCAACAGGATCAGGATTTGCTTGAATTCAGCCAACGCATTATCAGTTTGCGCAAAGAACATCCCTTGCTCAGGAGACGCTATTTTTTTCAGGGGCGCCCCATTCGCGGCGGCGATGTGAAAGATCTGGTCTGGCTCAATCCGGATGGAGCCGAAATGAGCGATGAAGACTGGAATCAGACATTTTCGCGTTG
>JALNYY010000176.1 GCA_023229605.1 Methylobacter sp. | reverse complement strand
AAATGATGTCAAAGCCGGTCACCAGTACGCTGGTCGGGTAATGTTTGGCTAATTCCGGCGTTTGTTCAGGCCAGCCCAGCGTAGAAAACGGCCACAAGGCGGATGAAAACCAGGTGTCCAGCACATCTTCATCCTGCTTAAGCGCATAGCCTTCGGGCAGATTGTGTTTGGCGCGAATGTCCTGTTCAGACCGGCCCACGTAAATGTTGCCCAGCTCGTCATACCAGGCCGGGATGCGGTGTCCCCACCAGATTTGCCGCGAGATGCACCAGTCCTGAATATTGCGCATCCATTCAAAATAGGTGTTTTTCCAGTTGTCCGGCACAAACTTGATGTCGCCGTTTTCAACGGCCGCAATCGCAGGTTCGGCAAGCGGCGCGACCTTGACATACCATTGGTCGGTCAACAGCGGTTCGATAACGCTGTTGGTGCGGTCGCCGCGCGGCACCATCAACTTGTGGTCGGCGATTTTTTCCAGTAAACCTGCCGCATCGATATCGGCGACGATTTGTTTGCGCGCTTCAAATCGATCAAGTCCACAGTATTTGGCTGGAATCAGGTCGTTTTCGCCGTCACCGTTATCGCGTATCGCTGCGTCAACGGTAAACAGGTTAATCAAGCCGCCATGCGGTAAATCCTGAATAGCCGAGTTATGCCGGTGACGCGACCAGACTTCGTAATCGTTAAAATCGTGGGCCGGGGTGATCTTGACGCAGCCCGTGCCGAATTCAGGATCGACATATTCATCGGCAATAATCGGAATGCGGCGGCCGGTTAGCGGCAGTTCCACGAACTCGCCGAGCAGATGTTTGTAGCGTTCATCGTTGGGATGTATCGCTACCGCCGCATCGCCGAGCATGGTTTCAGGGCGGGTGGTTGCGACGATCAAATGCCCCGTGCCATTGGTCAGCGGATAACGCAAATGCCACATCGAGCCGTTTTCTTCTTCCGACAGCACTTCCAGATCGGAAACGGCGGTATGCAAAACCGGGTCCCAGTTAACCAAGCGCTTGCCGCGATAGATCAGGCCTTCTTCATACAAGCGTATGAATACTTCCTGCACCGCATCGGACATGCCCTCATCCATCGTGAACCGTTCCCGGTTCCAGTCCAAGGATGAGCCCATACGCCGCAATTGACGGGTAATCGCGCCGCCCGATTCCTCTTTCCATTGCCAGACTTTTTCCAGGAATTTCTCACGGCCCAGGTCATGGCGGGTTTTGCCTTCGGCATTGCATAAACGTTCAACCACCATTTGCGTGGCGATGCCCGCATGGTCGGTGCCCGGCTGCCATAAGGTGCTGCAGCCTTTCATCCGGTGGTAGCGGGTCAGGGCGTCCATGATGGTATCCTGAAACGCATGGCCCATGTGCAGGCTGCCGGTGACATTGGGCGGCGGGATCATGATGCAATACGATTCACCTTCCGGCTTGGCCTCCGCCGAACCTGCTCCCGGCAGGTTTCCGGCATACGCACCATCCCTGGCGGTAAAATAGCCTTTGTCTTCCCAGGTTTGGTACCAGCGTTGTTCGATCGAATGAGGGGCGTATGTTTTTTCCATGGATGGGTTGCTCTGTTTTGGTAAAAGTAGATGCGTATGGTGCTTTATTTTACTACCAATCTTTGTGCGTAGTGATCTTCATGCCGGATTGTTGATACTGACGGTAACGGTTCCTGCCCGCTTCTTTGGTTGTTTCGCTGTTATCCAGTATTTCAAGGATGCGCTCGGTTTGCGGGGCTATGTCAGGATAGCGGGAAGACAGGTTGAACAGGACTTTCTGCCAGTTTTCGGGCGCGTCCAGCGAGCCGATCAGGATGACTTGCTCAACCTCCGGTTGTTCGCCGGAGTATAGCTGGTGCGGAATAAAACTGCCTGCCCTGAAGGTCCAGAGCAGGTCGTCTATGATTTTGCTTTGCTCGGCTGAATCAGTCAGCACATAACAGTAACTGCCGCTACGGTAGGCTTTCTCGATCAGCTTGCAGGCAAACAGATACCTATCCTGTAGCGATTCGGTCGGCAGTATGTAAAAGCTGACTTCAGCCACTTTATGTTCTAGGGGTTAGCCCGGTTGATCAGGTATTGGCTTAATAACGGCACGGGGCGGCCGGTCGCGCCTTTGGTTGGGCCTGTGCGCCAGGCGGTGGCCGCAACGTCCAGGTGCGCCCAACGGAACTTTTCGGCAAATCGCGCCAGAAAGCAGGCGGCGGTAATGGTGCCTGCATCCTTGCCGCCGGAGTTGCTCATGTCGGCGAAATTGGATTTAAGCAGTTCCTGGTATTCTTCCCAGAGCGGCAAGCGCCAAGCGCTGTCGTTGGCGATTTCGCCGGCCGTAATCAGGTCATTGCATAAGGCGTCGTCATTGCCGAGTACGCCCATGGCTACGCGGCCTAAAGCGACGCCAACCGCGCCGGTCAGCGTGGCGATGTCTATCACCACCTCGGGGTTGTAGCGTTCCGCATAGGTCAATGCATCGCACAGCAGCAGGCGGCCTTCGGCGTCGGTATTGATTATTTCAATGGTTTTGCCGGACATGCTGGTCACAATATCGCCCGGTTTGTTGGCGTCGCCGTCGGGCAGGTTTTCCGATGAAGGAATCAGGCCGACAATATTCAGCGGCAGTTGCATTTGCGCCACGGCGAGTAAGGTGCCCAGGACAGATGCGCCACCGCACATGTCGTATTTCATTTCTTCCATGCCTGCTGCCGGTTTTAAGGAAATGCCGCCCGCATCGAAGGTCAGGCCTTTGCCGATCAGCACGATAGGTTTGGCGTTTTTATCGCCGCCTTGATAACTCAGGGTGATCAATTTCGCCGGTTGACGGCTGCCGCGCGAGACCGACAAAAAAGAACCCATGCCCAAAGACGCCATATCGGATTCTTCCAGAATTTTAACGTCCAGACTGGCGTATTTTTTACTTAATTCAATCGCCTGTTCGGCAAGATAAGTCGGCGTGCAGATGTTGCCCGGCAAATCGCCCAGGTATTTGGTCAAGTCCATGCCTTCGGCAACCGCTTTGCCTTGCAGTAGGCCAGCCTGGGCCAAAGCGCGTTCAGTTTCCGGCGCGGCGATGGCGATTTTTGCAATCCTGCTTTCGGTTTCTTTATCGGATTTGGTGTGGGTAAATTGATACGCGGCATCGTTAAAAACTTCGATGATATGCCGGGACTTCCATTGCCAATCGCGGCCTTCAACCTCGCATTCGGCCAGACAGCAAACAACCGATTTGATTTGCGGTTTTTTCAGGCTGTTGACCGCGGCGAGCAGGGCTTTTTTGTAGTTCTTGCCGGATAAAGGCTTATTTTCGCCCAGTCCGACCAGCAATATGGATTCAATCCTGCTGCCGGGAATCGCATTGATTAACACGGTTTCGCCGTTTTTTCCGCTCAGGTCGCCGCGGCTGACGATTTTGTTAATCAGTCCGTCGGTGCTGTTGTTTAGGGCGGTTGCCGACGGACTGAGCTGTTGGCTTTGATAAACACCGACAATAACACAATCGCATTGCAGTTCTTCTAATGGCGCGGTTTCTACTGAATAGTCCATGACTTGACTCGGTTATTTGTTGAATAGAGCGTTATCTTGAGCGGGCTGGAAAATAAGTCGCTACAAGATGAGCCGTTTGACTGCGATTATACAACACACACTCTGTTTTTGCTTGGGGAGGCACGGTTGGCGGAAGATATAAACAGATGCTTCACCAAGAAGACATGAAGAGCACGAAGTTTTTATTCAATCCCCACTGAAAGAAGGTTGGTTTTTAAAGAGATAAAATTACGGACTTCCGCCTACGACTTTTTCCAGTCATTTGGATATTTTGGAAAGCGTCTGTAGATGTGCCTCTCTTATTAGTCAGAGTTGGCGTATTTGTAAGCATTTATACTTCATGCCCAATTTGAAATGCCACCATCTCAATGTGATAAGCTTGCCATACTAGCATTTGATTTCCATTTTCATTTAATTGCTCTGCGATTGCCCTACATAGCCATGACGCATAAATGAATCCAAGTCTGGCTTGTCGCGGAGTGCCGAGACGTGGAAAACCATTCATGGGAGCTCCAATTCGTCCGGGAGGCCATGGGTACCTCAATATGTTAGCGTGGGTTTCATTGCCATTTTGATTCCAGAATTGCGATATCAGCCATTGCAGTCCTTTAGCGCAATAAGAATCATAGATTACCCATGCAGCAGGATTCCACATTTCATATATTTTTGATGTTGAAGCTATACGTCCTGCAAATATTTGATTGAGATCGCCATTCATCTCATCGTTCAATAAAAATAGACTTAGCTCTAAATTGTCTTGCATTTGTTGATTCAACGGCAGCATTTCGCCCCACTGCAAAATGTTGTTTGCAACATCTATACGGTCATTTAATACCACTGCGTTAACTAGCTGCTGGTGAAACTGATTTCTAATATTTTGGCCGGCAATGTAACCTATCCCATTATACTGATAGCGCTGAAGAGCATTCCACCAACCTCCACGTTGATGATTTTCCAGTACAGCTATGACTTGGCCCACCGTATCGCCAAGCGTGTTCACAAACTGTTGGTAACTCATAGGCTGAATAGCTTCTAATGACATGCTTTGTCCTCTTTTTGATGAATCGAATGTTGTAAATTAACCGCAAGCCGACGGTCAGCCAAGTAGGCCGGAATAAGGCCATCCAAGCGCGTAGCGCGAGGTGGCGTTTCCGGCGGATTCGCGCGGCGTGTGCCGGAAACACCTATTTTCGCTATCGCTCAAACAGGCTTATTCCGGCCTACGGGGCTGCCTTGTACGTCCAGTTTGTCTTGACTTCCAAGCGTGGTAAACTGCACTCTAAATCAAAAACAAGAGGTAAGCTGATGACTGCCATTACGTTTGATACCCATAAATTTGTTCGGACACTCAAGGATGCTGGCGTACCGGAAAGCCAAGCCGAGGCTTTCACAGAAGCGTTTAAAGAGGCGCAGGGCGAAGCTGATCTGGCAACTAAGCGCGACATCGATGATCTAAGACGCGACATAGACGTCTTGCGCCGCGATATGGATTCGCGTTTTATTCAAACGGAACAGCGGCTGGTCATTAAGCTAGGCGGTCTTATGGCGATTTCCATTGGCGTTGTTGCCGCTTTGGTTAAGCTGCTTTGAACGCTGTAAGGCGTATTGACCATGATCCTTTGGGTTTTCAAATCAATCAAACATAGCATAGAGCGTTGCGAGATAATTTGTAACTGAATCATCTCCTTCGGCTGGAGCCCATGGCGCTTTCTCTTCTGCTGTAATCGGAACAAATGGTCCCGCTTTAGCTTCAAAGAACACGGTTCCACTTTTCAGTGCGAGTACCGTGTGAAAAATGCCGTAAGGAATGTCAACGCCAACAGTCTCACTGTCTGCTCCTAATGTCAGCTTTTGCTCAATGTTACCTGTCGAGTCGAAAACTATTAAGCCCAGCTTGCCGGAAAGGCAAATTATAGTTTCCCCTTTGTTTGGGTCGGTATGCTTGTGTGGCATAACATATGAATTCGGCTCTATGGCATTTAATAATCGGTGCGTTTGAGCTTCACTATTTTCATGGAAATTGTGGTTCTTACGGCGGCGAGGCGATGCTATAGCCTCCATACTAAGCTTTTTGAGCAGTTGCTGATTGATGGGAGTAATCATACGTTTTTGATCCTATTGTTCCCTGTGGATTAATTAAGACTCAAAAGTCGGACGGGGTTTGCAACTTTGTCCGGCAGATTCGCAGGGCGTGCGCCGGTAACGCTATTTCTCGCTACACTCTTCGACAAGCTCAGGGCAGGCTTGGGTTTTACGATGCGATCTTCGACCCTTGCACGGCCAACACACCCGAACGCCCTTCCACTTCGCCCCAGACCAGCTCATGCATAGGCAGCGTAGCGGTATCGAGGTCGGCGACATAGTCTTCCAGCGTACCGATGTCATCTTCGGCTTTTTGCCACAGTTGCAGCAGCTTTTCCATAACCGGCAGCAATTTCATGCCTTCCAGTTCCGCATGCAAGGTATACACATGGCCTTCCGGGGCGGGCTTGCGGCTGGCGGCGAATACCGCTTCATGCACATTGGCTTCGGTGATGCCGTTGCAGCCGAGCAGCTCGTCCAGCGTCGGCAGGGTAGTGGGGATTTGCGGGCATTGGAAAGTCTCGCCTTCCATTTGCGGGATAAACGGGGACTGGCCGCGGCAGTCGCTGGCGTAACGGAAACCCAGTTGCTGTTCCAGCTGCAATGCGTGTTTGTTCAGCTGCCAGCCGGCCGCACCGTGTACTGAAGGCGGATGGCCGAAAATGTCTTGAAACGAATCGATGGCCGCCTGCATTTCTTTCCGGGTCCACTCGGCATCGCGGTTGGCGACAAAATCCTGCCAGCGGACGTGGTCGTAGCAATGGACGCCGACTTCATGCCCGGCCTGTTCGGTTTGGCGCATGATGTCGCGGCCCCGGCGGCCGATATGCGGTCCGGGAAGCAAGGTGCCGTAAAGCAGGGTTTTCAGTCCGTAGTGGCTGAGCACCGAGGTGCGTTGAACCTTGCTGAAAAATCCCGGCCTGAATGCCCGGCGCAGAGCCCGGCCGGTATGGTCGGGGCCTAGGCTGAACAGAAATGTGGCTTTCACGCCGTAGCGTTGATACAGATCCAGCAATGCGGGTACGCCTTCCAGCGTACCGCGCAGTGTATCCACATCGACTTTCAGCGCGATTTTCATTGGTCGATCAGCGCCCTGGCGGCGGCAACCTCATGGCTGTAGGCATCGAAAATGTTGCGCAACGCGTTTTCCACGGTGATTTCAGGTTTCCAGCCCAGGTCATCGATGGTATTGCCGATCCAGGGCACACGGGTTTTAACATCCTGATAGCCTTTTCCATAGTATTCATTGGCGGTGGTATCGATCAGTTCGACTTTGGCGGCCAGATCCTTATATTCGGGATGCTCTTTGGCGATTTTCAGCATCAGCTCGGCCAGTTCCCTGATCGACAGGTCGTTGGCCGGATTGCCGATATTGTAGATACTGCCGGTGGCCTTGCCGTTTTCGTTCTTGATGATGCGCACCAGCGCATCGATACCGTCGCTGACGAAGGTAAAACTGCGGCGTTGCTGTCCGCCGTCGACCAGTTTAATGGATTCGCCTCGGGCGATATGGCCCAGGAATTGGGTGACCACGCGCGAACTGCCTTCTTTCGGCGTATGGATGCTGTCGAGGCCGGGGCCTATCCAGTTAAAGGGTCTGAACAGGGTGTAATCGAAACCCTGTTCCTGTCCGTAAGCGCAGATAACCCGGTCCAGCAATTGCTTGGAGCAGGAGTAAATCCAGCGCGGTTTATTCATCGGTCCTAATATCAGGTCTGATTCATAAGGATGAAATTCATCGTCCTTGCACATGCCGTAAACTTCAGAGGTTGACGGAAACAGCACGCGTTTTCTGTATTTTACGCAGGCGCGGATAATCGGCAGGTTCGCCTCAAAATCCAGTTCGAATACCGCCAGCGGGCGGTTCACATAAGTGGCGGGCGTGGCGATTGCAACCAGCGGCAGGATCACGTCGCATTTCTTGATGTGATATTCCATCCACTCATGATTGATGGTGATGTCACCTTCAAAAAAATGGAAGCGTTCGTTGTCGCGGAATGCTTCAACGCGGTTGGATTGCATATCCATGCCGTAGACATGCCAATCGGTGGTTTCGAGGATGCGCTTTGAAAGGTGATGGCCGATAAAACCATTAACACCGAGTATGAGTACGTTCATAAGTTCCTGATGGGTTATATTAAAAATTGTTAGTTATTTGCGTTTGGAAATAACTGTCCATTATGGGTTATAGCGTTGAAAGCGGCCTGATTCAGTTCTATGCCGTCGCAGCTAAGTTGTTCGATGCGGAAGCG
>JALNYY010000175.1 GCA_023229605.1 Methylobacter sp. | reverse complement strand
CCGTGCCGATGATGGAGGCTTCGGCAAAATCATCCTCAACTTTTCCCTGCCAGATTAACGCCAGTTGCTCCGGTTCAAGCAATTCGGGTTTAACATGGCGGTGGGTAAATAACGCAGGCCAGTTTTCGTCGGACAATTCGCCGTTATGCACGCTTTGCACCAGGCATTCCATATCGGGATTGCGTTCGGTCTCGCCGCCTTCGCCTTTTAACACCGCCATGTGCGGCTGATTTAACAGGGCAGCGGCTTGCTGATGCACGGGACGATAACCGGGATGGAATATGCCCTGAATGCTGTAGGCTGCATTAAACGGATTCAGCAAGCGCACCAGGGTATGAACCGGCGAGCGCAAGCCCAGTATCGGGCGCAGTTCTATGATGTCATGCAGTTTGGGGCAAAAATGCTCCAGCGATAAATAACTGAAATGCTGTTGTTCAAGCTGTTGCTTGGCTTCTTCAATAGAGCTCGCGCATTTAAGGCCTAAATATCCCAGCATGTTTTCGGTGTACAGCCTGCCAGCGGTATGGCCGCTGGCGCCGTGCATAAAAACGGTGACGCCGTTTTCAGCCAGCAGCAAAGCCGACAGCAAAAACCAGGGCAAGTGCCGGCGCTTTCCGGCATAAGATGACCAGTCGAGGTCGACTTTTACGCTATTATCGGCAATATCAAACGATTCCCGTGCCGCCTGCGCGAAACCGGCCAATTCCTCCGGGGTTTCTTCCTTGACGCGCATCAACATCAGGAATGCGCCCAGCTGGATCGGCTGAACCTGATCGGTCAGGATCATGTGCATCGCGTGGTAGGCTTCTTCCTGTGTTAGCGGCCGTGAGCCTTTTTTGCCCTTGCCCAGGATGCGGATGAATTCGGCGAACGGATGTTCGGGGTGCGGGGTTTGTTCGTGATGAGTAAAGGTCATATCGCCAGGGATGGTGTGTATGCCGCAAGACTGTCTGGAACAGTCGCGGCGATTGTCAGGGATGGTATGTATGCCGCAAGACTGCCGGGAGCAGTCGCGGCGAAGGTAAATTTAAAGTAATGGTCGATCAACAACGCGATAAACACGCCGGTCAGGTACATCAGCGAATAAAAGAAGGTTCGCATCGCGGTTTTGTCGTCTTTCCGGCGCATCATCAAAATGGCGAAATAAATAAAGCCGAGACCCAGCGGCACCACGGCGGACAAATAAATCAGGCCGCTCATGCCGGTCAGGTAGGGCAGCAGCGTAACAATAAACAGCAGCAAGGAATACAGCAGAATGTGCAGACGGGTGTGTTCCACGCCGTGCGTGACCGGCAACATCGGTATGCCGACTTTGGCGAATTCTTTGCGTTTGGCGATAGACAGAGGCCAGAAATGCGGCGGCGTCCAGGCGAAAATAATTAAAAACAACAGCAGTGAGTAAGGATGCAGTTCGCCGGTCATCGCGCACCAGCCCAGCATCGGCGGGGTTGCCCCGAAAGCGCCGGCAATAACAATATTTTGCGGGGTCATTCTTTTGAGATAGACCGTATAGATAATCGCGTAACCCAGCGCCGACAAGAAAGTCAGCAATGCGGTCAATGCGTTGACCATGAAGATCAGCAATGCCATCGAGATAACGCCCAGCAGCGCTGCAAAAACGATAACATTAGTCGAGCTTAATTCGCCTTTCGGCAAGGGGCGGTGTTTGTTGCGATCCATCAGCGCATCGGCTTCGCGGTCGATATAATGGTTAATCGCGGCAGCGGAAGCCGCGGCCAGCGCGATCCCCACGCTGCTGTAGATGAACAGGCCGATCGGCGGCATTCCGGGCACGGCTAGCAGCATCCCCGCAATAGCCGTAAAAACGATCAGGGCAACCACTTTGGGTTTGCATAATTCAAGATAACTTTTCCAGGAAGCTCGGGGTGATTGGCTAGTCATTATTTAATAGATTCCAACTTTTAGTTTATTGTACGGTTGCCCTAGAAACCTTGGGAATACCGTGGTAGACGTTCCAGAGCAGGCCATGGGAACGATGATTGCGCAATGTCGGCCATTATACTATGGATTATTGAAATAGCTCGAGCTGCCAAGATTTGTATGGAGATGTTAAGAACAATCGGGATTCTGCGATGGCGCCGCCATATTAAAATAACTGCCGCAGCGCAACATTCGTGATGTCTAAAATGTTTTGAGAGGCATAAAGACTATCGGCTTTAGGCGCGCCTTTCTGCCGTTAATTAATCAAAAAAGCGTTTTTTGATTTTGGCAGGCGGCGCGCCTGCGATGGTGACAACATGAAATGCCTCAAACTCTGTTCCCGCCAGTTCTTGAGCGGAGACCAGCGGCTTTTTTCCGCCTATAAGAGGATGTTTTACATCGCCTAGATAGTTGGACAAGTCTTTCGCGGCTTGCCCCTTGGCATTGGAAAATGTCTTGATTTTGCACATTTTCATGATGGTGTTGGCCGCCTTTCCATACCGGTTATGCAATGCGGCCGCCGATGAAACAACCAGCCAAAAGCGGAGCCCATGGTTAGGGTCGGCCGATAGAGCGTTCTCCAGCGTATTAAACGGCGGGAGTTGTAAAAAATCATCAAGGACGAATAACAGCGGGCTCTCCGGTTTTTCTTCCGGTAGGTTTGCCAGGAGGGCGAGTATGTGAGCCTCGAACAATGCCCGCACTACCGCTCCCTCTGTAGCTATTTTGTCAGGATCGGTCACCAAAAAGACAGTGGCCGATCCGTCCAATAACTCTGCAGGCGTCCAGTCGGTGCGACTTGTATTGGCTAGCAAGCGGGGATTGTTCCAGTTCTTGAGGGCGGTTTTTAGCGATTCAGGCACTGTAGGGAAATGCCCTTTTGCATGGATAATGTTCAACATGTTTTGGGCATGTGTGTCTAATGACCAAATTTCTTCTGACTTGGTGCAAGACCTCAAAATCCATTCCAGCTTTTTGAAGTCGGCGTTTACGAGGCCAATCAAGTCTTTTAGCGTAGCTTCCCGTTCATTGCTGTCGGCATTCAAAATACAATAACAGATAAGGACTGCCAGCAGTTCTTGAATCGAGTCGCTCCAAAAAACGCGATTACCGCTGCCGGTGGGCGCGAACACCGCCGCCAATTTTTCGGCATCCCCCCACATATCCACGGGAGAGCGGCGAACAACAGAAAGCGGATTAAAGGCCGCCGCCTCATCATCATCTCCGAAAGGGTCGAAACGCCAGACTTTTTGTCCCATAGCTACCCGATAGCTTGCTGTTTGGGCGAAACGCTCTCCGGTAACATCCAAACATATCACCCCGCCGGTGTAGGTAGCAAGGTTCGGCAAAATAAGGCTTTTAGTTTTCCCCGAACCGATATGGGCGACCGTCAAAATAGACATATCTCCCGAGTATTCCAGTTCTTCCCCGTTTTCCAGCGTACCGAAGCGGATATAGGACCCCCAGGGCTGCCCGAATACAGCCAGCCCTTGCGGGCTGGTCATCCAAGCCTTCTGATATATTGAGCCTTCGAAAATAGGCAAAAGATGCAGCCAACCCCGAGAAATGACTCGGGTTCTAATTTGCTGCATTAATTCCGCGCATCTTTCTTGTTTTTGCTTGGAGGATGATGGGTTTTTATCCGCCGGATCATTAGAATCGCTACGGTTACGTTCCTTAAGCTCCCAGTCTGTTTGTATCTTTAGCAGCGTCTTTTCACACTCAACCAACCAATCCTCTGGAAACGGCTTTGTTAAATAGAGTTGGTAATACATCGAAAAGCTAAATCTGACCGAGCGGTCAAGGGCGGTTTTATTCGTCTCTTTTTCAAAATAAAAAGTGTGGTCGACTTCTTCCCACTCGCCTAAATGCGTAAATTTATATCCCGTTCTTTTGTCAACGGTAACGCTTGCCGTAACGTCAAACAAGGCTCCGCCGAACATATCATCGGCAAAAAATCTTTCCCAAAAAACCGGGTCTTTATCATATAACACACACGGATTACCCAGTTTTTCCGGTTCTTGCGGAAGATCTGTTATTGTTTCCGGAGCGGGTGCGGCAGGTTCAGGCGCTACCGGAACAAAAGGCACAGGCTCAGGAGCTTCAGGAGTTAGATTTTTCACATAGGCTGGTGCGCGCGAGGGTGCGGGGGCTAGCCAAGTCCAAGGACGTAAGAACAGCAGCAGAAGACCGCCCAACAGCTGGTAGGGATAATTAAGCAACCATAGAAAGCCCTTAAAAAGCGACTCTAGAACATCTATAAACAAAGCCTACTCCCGGAAAACAAAAAAGCCCTATAGGGCTTTTTTTATAGCTATTTACAAATTGCAGTTATTTATTTTATACCTATAAAGCCTCATGAAATCAACAAAAATAGAGCCTTGGCAACTTACTGGCGGAAGGAATCAAGCTGGGAAACCGGGAGAGCGGGGGCAGTTTTAACAATCGAACAGACCCGGTTACGTTGGGTTGCTCTACTGGAGGTCATTCATGACCTTATACAATATCCGAGCTCGCTAGCATTCCTGTAGGCTATGTAAAAACAGCGTGGAGGTGTGCTTAAGCGACAGCTTTCGGCGTTTGATGTTTCGGTATTTGGCGATGGAGCGGCAATTGGTAAGCCCGAAATTCGAAGCCATTTTGAAATATGGGAATGCCGGGCATAAACAGCATGCCCTATCTACAGCGCTTTTCACTCCCGGTCTTAACGCTTTCCGGCAAATCAACACTATCCGAAGCCCTGTCTGTATGTGATAATAAATAATTTGATTTTGGCGATATTTCTTTCTAACCGACATAGCCGCAGGGCGTAAAGGGCACTACACAATGGATGAGAACAAAAAGAAAGCGCTAGGCGCGGCGCTGATGCAGATAGAAAAGCAATTCGGCAAGGGCTCGGTGATGCGCATGGGGGATGTGGCCGCTTCGCGTGACATCGATGTGGTTTCTACGGGTTCCTTAGGCTTGGACATCGCGCTGGGCTGCGGCGGTTTGCCTCGCGGCCGTGTTATTGAAATCTACGGCCCTGAATCATCCGGTAAAACGACATTGACGCTGCAAGTAATCGCCGAAATGCAAAAACTCGGCGGCACGGCGGCATTTGTCGATGCAGAACACGCTTTAGATCCGAGTTATGCCGAAAAAATCGGCGTTAACGTCGATGACTTGCTGGTTTCCCAGCCGGATACCGGCGAACAGGCGCTGGAAATCACCGACATGCTGGTGCGTTCCGGTGCGGTCGATGTGGTCGTGATCGATTCGGTTGCGGCGCTTACGCCCAAGGCCGAGATTGAAGGCGATATGGGCGATTCCCACATGGGCTTGCAGGCGCGATTGATGTCCCAGGCTTTACGGAAATTGACCGGCAATATCAAGCGTTCCAATACACTGGTTATTTTTATTAACCAGATCAGGATGAAAATCGGCGTGATGTTCGGCAGCCCTGAAACCACCACCGGCGGTAATGCGCTTAAGTTTTACGCTTCGGTGCGATTGGATATTCGGCGTATCGGGTCGATTAAAAAGGGCGAAGAAGTTATCGGTAATGAAACCCGGGTGAAAGTCGTCAAAAACAAAGTTGCGCCGCCTTTCAAGCAGGCCGAGTTCGAGATTTTATACGGGGAAGGCATTTCCTTTCTGGGCGAACTGGTTGATCTGGGCGTTAATTACGGTTTTATTCAGAAGTCGGGCTCCTGGTACAGTTACGGCGATGAGAAGATCGGCCAAGGCAAGGATAACGTAAAGGCCTTCTTAAAAGAGCATCCTGAAAAAGCAAAAGAAATTGAAGCGAAAATAAGAGCCGAGGCTTTCGGCAAGAAAGTCGCTCCTCTTATTGAAACGCTTGTGGCTGATGGGGACGAGTAGCTTTAGAGTATAGAAATGGAACACGGATGACACAGATTAGACGGTAAGCACTGATTTAAAAGCGAATTGGTTTCGGCTTTTAAAAAATCCGCGTAAATCAGTTTAATCCGCGTCATCCGTGTTCTCATAGATAGAGTCAGCATTATATTGCTATGAACGAAGCCGCCAAGGAAATCCAGGAAGTCTGCCTGCGGCTGCTGGCGCGAAGGGAACACAGTCAGCAGGAATTGCTGAACAAATTGGCTTTAAGAGGCTTTGACAAGGATGAGGCGCAGCCTGTCATTGGCGAACTGGCCGAGCAAGGCTGGCAGGATGATTTAAGGTATGCGGAAAACTATGCCCGCTTCCGTATCCAGAAGGGCTACGGGCCGATTCGTGTGGGCTATGAGCTTAAACAAAACGGCATAGCGGCGTTTGATCTTGAAGGCATTGTGCAGGAAGAAGCCGGTAGCTGGATGGCGCTGCTGGAACAGGTTTACAGTAAAAAATACACGCATGATACTGTGCTGGAGCGGAATGAGTGGGCAAAACGCAGTCGTTTTTTGTTGCATCGCGGGTTTTCCGGCGCAATGATCAGTGCGTTATTTGATCAGTTGAATATTAGATTTCTCTAAGTAGAGGGTAAGCCTCGCGCAACCCGGTTTTTTTAAAAGCATTTATTTATTATGAAAAAGATGACTAGCGCCCAGTTGCGCACCGCCTTTCTGGAATTCTTTCGCGAGCGAGGGCATTCCGTTCAGCCTTCAAGTTCTCTGATTCCGGGGGATGATCCGACCTTGTTGTTTACCAATGCCGGTATGGTGCAGTTCAAGGATGTGTTTCTAGGCCGGGATCACCGCGACTATAACAAGGCGGCGACCAGTCAGCGTTGCGTGCGTGCGGGCGGGAAGCATAACGACCTGGAAAACGTCGGTTATACCGCAAGACATCATACTTTTTTTGAAATGCTGGGTAATTTCAGCTTCGGCGATTACTTTAAAAAAGAAGCGATACATTACGCCTGGGACTTTTTGACTAAGGAACTGGGAATCCCTGCGGAAAAGTTATGGGTCACCGTTTTTGACGAGGATTCGGAAGCGGAAAAAATCTGGCTGGATGACGTCGGTGTTTCGCCGACCCGATTCTCAAGAATCGGCGCCAAAGATAATTTCTGGTCGATGGGCGATGTCGGGCCTTGCGGGCCGTGCACCGAAATATTTTATGACCACGGCGCGGACATTGCCGGCGGTCCTCCGGGATCGCCGGATGAAGACGGCGACCGCTATATCGAAATCTGGAATCTGGTGTTCATGCAATACGACCGTTCCGCAGACGGCTCGTTGACGCCGCTGCCTAAACCTTCGGTCGATACCGGCATGGGGCTGGAGCGTATTGCTGCGGTATTGCAGGGCGTGCACAGCAATTACGAAATCGATTTGTTCCAAAAACTGTTGAAAGCGGCGGCCGAACTGGCCGGTACTAGCGATTTGACGCAAAGCTCATTGCGGGTGATTGCCGATCACATCCGCTCTTGCGCATTCCTGGTCGCGGATGGCGTGATGCCGTCCAACGAAGGACGCGGTTATGTGGTGCGCCGCATCATCCGCCGCGCCATTCGGCACGGCTATCGTTTGGGTATCCGCGATGTGTTCTTTTATAAACTGGTTGCGCCGCTGGCTGAGGAAATGGGCGAAGCCTTCCCCGAACTTAAAGCCGCGCAAGCCCAGGTTGAACGGGTGCTGAAAAAGGAAGAAGAGCGTTTTGCCGAAACCCTGGAACAAGGCATGAAGATATTGGAGGTCTGCGTCGCCAAGATGGAAGGCTCTGTGATCCCCGGCGATACCGTATTCCAGCTTTACGATACCTATGGTTTTCCTGTTGACTTGACCGCCGATTTTGCCCGTGAACATCATCTGACTGTCGATCATGCCGGATTTGAAATGGCGATGTCGGCTCAGCGGGATCGTGCGAGGTCTGCGAGCAGTTTTGGCGCTGATTATGATCAGGATATAAAACTCGATGCGCAGACCGAATTCACCGGCTATGAACATCTTGCCGACCAAGTGCATATCATCGGCCTGTTCAAGAAAGGCCAGCCTGTAGACAGCTTACAGGCTGGCGAA
>JALNYY010000174.1 GCA_023229605.1 Methylobacter sp. | reverse complement strand
TTGCCAGCCTAACGTAAAGTCAGCTTCCCACTTAAGGCGGGACAAGTTGCTAGGCTTAACCGTTCGCCCTGAGCTAGTCGAAGGGTGGACGGTTAAGCCGTTCATGGTTCGACAGTCTCACCACGAACGGCTTAACTTAATGGCAGCGATGCTCAACATTAATTAAAATTTCAAACTGACATGTCCAAAAAATGTCCTTCCGGCCATTTGATAATCACCTACAAAATTCAGGCTGGCGGGAGCCGGGTCGTAATAACGTCTGTCAAATAAATTGTAAATATTAAAACTGATGTCGACTTTCTGACCGAACATGTTTTTCCCCAGCAATCCCACATCGAATAAGGCGTATCCAGGCACATTGTTACGCGTATCCCCCGGATTGCGCAATGTACTGCCTTTGATAAGGACATGTGCAAAACTGCTCCAGGTGTTATCGAAAGCCCACAAAGCTGTCAGGTTGGTGCGGTGCCGCGGTACATCTGCTAACTGTTGACCAAGCTGAACGCTATGCTGCAAGACATAATTGGCGCTGATATATGAACCTTGCAGATTGCCGTCAAAATCATAACGTGTTTCCAATTCAACACCTTCGGCAACCACACTGCCTCTATTGTCGTACTGTGAAATCGTTGCTTGGCCGGGAACTAATGAGATAATTTGATTGATTGCAGAGTGATAATAAGTTGCCTGCGTTGTCAAACCCTTTACAGCATGGGCAATAATACCTGTTTCAAAGGTTTTAACTTCCTCCGGTTTCAGCATCGGATTACCTAATAATACTGGATTATTGACGGCCCCGAGTTCACCGAACGCAGGAGCACGATAAGCAGTGCCGTAAGAAAACTTCAGCGAATAATTTTTAATAAACTCCCAATTAAAACCCATCCTAGGATTGAACGTGCCGCCAAAATCACTGTACCGATCATACCGAGCTCCCAACGTCATTCGTAAGTTTTTTAACGGATCCCAAACATCTTCAATGAAAACGCCCCAGCGGCTGCGCATTATTTCTTCGGTAGTAAACGGCATCGGCATCAAATGTGCCGGATCGGGTCCCGCTTGATCAATAAGGTTACCCTGCTGCTCTTTTGCATAAGAAAACCCGCTGAGCACAGTTTGGGTATCACTGAGATGATAATTGGCTTGAATTTCACCGCCGGTACGTGTGTCCTGCAGGCCGAAGCGAGCAAATTGGGTCGGCGCAAGTTGCCATATATTATCCATACTAAAAAAATCGTGAAATAGCTGGGTATCTACCGTGAAATTATCCTGAAGTTTCCAAGTTCGGCTTAAACGGAGGAAATAATCATTATAATCCTGCTGAGTCCTGCTATCACTAAGAACAGTCGCTGTTCCAAAAAAGGCACCTGTTTTTTTATTGATATAACGCCCATCCAGTTTAAAGTCCTGATAACCTAACTGCCATTCCAGATCATAGCGGCCTTCAGTGAGCTGGCTTCTACCGGGCGCATTGGAGTTAAGCCCTTGTGCGCTCAAACTGTCGGCAGGAATCGGCGAATTGATGCCGTTGGTATCAGTAAAATTAAAATGCAGCGCCGCTTCGGCACTGTTGTTAAATTGCTTGCCCCAGGATGCCCGATACTGCTGGGTATCGAAACTGCCCCAACCGGCTGAAGTTTGCACTCCATTCAAGTCTTTGGCGTTTTGGGTGATGATGTTGATAACGGCAAGAAAGGCATTAGCACCGTATAAAGCCGAACCCGGACCGCGCACCACTTCCACCCGCTTGATCGTATCGACGGGTAAATCATCATAGACCCAAGTACTGCCGGCATTTTGCAGGTTATGGTCCAGCGGATGGCCGTTCAACATGATCTGCACTTTTTCAGACAACATGGTTTTAACGCCGCGAACTTCAATTTCACGAACCCCAATCTGAGTTTGAGTGATACCGATACCCGGAACCAAACGCAACACATCAATCAAATTGCGCGCTCCGATATGCGCAATATCGTCTTGGGTAATGATCGTCGTTGTAGCGATAGTCTTGTCCACATGCTCTTCCATTTTCGACGCTGTGACCACGACTTGTCTTTCTGCGGCGAGATAGGCCAATTCCCTTTCCAAGTCGTCAGCCGGTTCCAGTGATTTTGCAAAGGCGCCCGAATTGTGGACCAAACCGCCGATCAGTAGGATGTATAGAAATTTAATCATTCTTATCACAGCCCACAATTTTATTTACCGAATCCAGGGCATCCTGATTAAACTTGAGTTGCAATGCGTCGAGAGCGCATTTATTTAAAGTAATCGTTGATCCGGCAGGGGCCTGTACTGTGCCTGCAGGCACTTTATCCATCATCATGGCTAAATTCGCCGACTGTCTCCCAATCGTGGCAATATCCGCAGAAATTGCCAAAACTGCCCCATGTTCTATAAACACATCGCTGTAGGCGTAAACAGGTTTATTTTGTTGTTGCGCTGATTGAAAAATTTGCTGCACTGACTCTTTACTGCTTAAAACAATCGGATCGGAAATAATCCAGAACATATCTATTTTCGGCAGCAACTCATTGAGCGCCTCATCGATGTCCTGCTGATCATTAACAGTCTGAGCAATAATATCTATACCTAAGGATAAGGCATCTTTTTTGATGGTTTCCACATATTCGCGGCTGAATTTATCATTGTAAAGCAAGCCGATTTTTTTAATCGTTGGAAAGAAATAGCGCAACAACGATATTTCTTGCGCAGATGACAATTCGTTAGCGACGCCATAAGTCCCTTCACCAATGTCCAACCTGCGCCAGTTAATCACTGCCGAAAATAACAACTTTCTGCTATGGGCATGAATATGCGCTAACGAATAGGCTTTGGTTCCTATGCTATAAATGAATGCGGGATTTTCTTGTTGGATAAGCTGTTTCAATTCCTCTTCGGCATTGGCATGACGATCCAAGTTAAACTCAACCCATTGATAGCCGTTTTGCTGCAAAACTTTTTTAAATTCCGTAGCGATTTTTTCATATCGATAAACCGTATTGTCACTATTAACGATCAGCACTTTACTCGATTCGGCAAAGCCGACACTCACAAAGAAGACAGCCAACAAGATTAAGGCCTTACAAAAATTTATTATTTTCATAACTGGTTCCAGCCTTTATTGCAGGATGCGCGGCGATTATTGAACCCCTTCATTGCAGCGCCCTCCAGCCATCTATGCCCAGTAACTTTAAATTTTCTTCACCTGCATCCGCCTCCGACATTTTGCGTAACACCTCAAGTAATTGCTCCTCTTGTTGCTCCGGCTTCTTCAATGTTGCTGCAATTAACAAATAATCCTTTTCGCTAAAGCCCAAGCTGTGTAATTCCCGAAATTGATTGGGATTAATCATCGCCAGCTTATCCAAACTGCTCTCTGCGGAAATGGCTGCGGTCGCCATGCCAAAACCCACTGCCATGAGCGCATCGATGTCTTTAGGAACGATGAGTATTTTGATGTCTTTAAGCAGTGCGTCCTGCCCCTTACCGAGTATTTGCTTCAATACGCTGTGGATATATTCTTCACTCCCTGCGCCTGCAATCACGGTATTCTTAAGCATAGAGACGTCGACAATATCTTTTTTTGTACTCAGTACCTTCCTTTGCATTGTGTTACCCTTTGACGTGCCGACCAGAGCAATTTCCAGCGGAACCTTCTTCTGCTGCAAGGCCTTTAAATGCCAGCTGGATAACAAATAAATATCGCCTTTTTTTTCCCGGATTACCGCTTCAAAATTTTCTCTAACATCAAAAGGCTGAAAATAATAACCGCCATGTTTCACCAAATAAGTATCAAAAGCTGTTTTTAACGTGGCAAAATTGTTGATGTTCGTTTCCGGATTATAAAAATAAATAATCGACCCGACATTCGAATGGGCAGACCAGTAACCTCCGGTAATAAATACAGAAAAGATAAAAAAAACAGTCAAGACTCGTTTCATTTTTAGTGTCTTTCATTAAAACCGTAGTTTAATACCCCAAAAAAAACCTTTGAATTGACCATTTAGAACTCTTTCGAAATCATAATAAACTGCAATAATATCCTTTAAAGAAAAACAAAGCACTGTAAAAAATCCGCCTGACTCCATGTAAGATCGCTTCCAATACGTCGCCAAGACAGTCGGGTGGAAAATCCAAAAAATCTCGGTCCGGACTTTCCATCGTTCATATTTTTTGGGCGCACATTTCAAACTCGGCATTTAAAGCAACCTCGTCCCACCCCAGAGTTCTTGCCGTAATTTCGGCGAGATAACGCAGCTCACCCTCAGTCATTTTGGCCAAAATTAACAACGGAATCCGCCGTCTGAGCAGGTCATCGAGATGCACGACCATTTCATTTCCGGCACAAAACGCCAAATCGGCGAATATGAAAGACAGCGTTGGTGTTATCCGCTTCGCCAACGAAGCATCCTGCTCTATCAATTGAAAAATCACCGACACGCGTTTTGCATGTCGCCGTATCAGCCATTGGGCGCTTTCGCTGTCTATGCCCAATGTTGCGGCTTCGGCCAAAGCCTGCTCCTTCCACAACCGGTAATCCTGATCCGGCAGCCACGGAAACGGCCTGCCGTTGGTGCGGCAAGGTTCGTTGACGCCTAAATTTTCACAAATCGTATTGACGATCTGAGCCGCATCCTCACGCGCCGACGTGATTTTCCCGCCGATGGAAGTCAGCAGGCCGTTCTCGGCGACTTTCAGTTCCCAGTCGCGGCTGACGGCAGACGGCATTGCTTTTGGACTCTGTTTTAAAACGCGCAGTCCCGCGTAACGGCCGATAATATCCTCCTCAGTCCAATTTACACCCAGCACACGGTTAACCTCGGTCAACAGATAATCGACGTCATCGCTGTCAACGCAGACTTGCTCGACATCTCCGGTATAATCAGTATCGGTGGTGCCCAGCAGCGTCAGCCCGTACCACGGAATCATAAAGAACACCCGCCCGTCCGATTTCGCAGTCAGCAACAGCGCTTCATTATCCAGCGCCTTGGGTAAGATCAAATGCACGCCTTTGGTTAACCGGCAACTGCTTTCAATCGTCCATTGCCCGATGGCATTAACGATTTGCCGGGCGTAAACGATTGTTGTTTTGCCGTCGACTTGGTCTTGAACCTTGGCTCCGCAGATTTGTCCCTTATCTTCGATAAAGCCGGTCACCTTGCAGTAATTCAGGCACACCGCGCCGGCCGATAACGCGCCGTCGATCAGCTCCAGAACTAATCGGGCATCGTCCGTCTGAGCGTCGGCATAAGTAAAACCGCCTGTTAATAAGGCCGGATTGAGGCAGGGAAAACGCTCCGCGAATGCGCCCCGACTAAAATGACGATGAGCTTGGCCGGAGCTAAGCGTTCCGGCCAAAAAATCATAAAACATCAAACCGAATTTCAGGCGGATACTGCCCAACCGGCTATCCTTAAAAACCGGAACGCCAAAGCGCAGCAGCCAGACGCGGTGCGGCGCGGCTTTCTTCAGCATCTCGCGTTCGCGCAAGGCTTTTTTAACCAGCTTGAAATCCAGCGACTCCAGATAGCGCAGGCCGCCGTGTATCAGCTTAGTGAAAGCGGACGAGGTTCCCGAGGCCCAGTCGCCCCGATCGACGATAGCAACTTTCAGACCGCGCAAAGCGGCATCATACGCCGTCCACGCGCCGTAAATGCCGCCGCCGCAAACCAGCACATCAAAATGCCGGTCGGCCAGTTGCGCAAAGTTGCGTTTCACGAATCGCGCATCTGCAATGCCAGCTGCGGGTAATCGGTAATCAGGATATTGACCTTCAGATCCAGCGCCTTTTGAATCTCCTCGACGCTGTTGCAGGTATAAACCCCGACGCCTTTGCCGTTGTCGCGCAAAAGCTTGGCAATAGAATCGTTATGGATGTCGATCGGCAGGCAAAAACCGGCAAGGAAGCTGTGCTCTTCAATAAACTGCTCAATATCGGCCTGAGCGTGATGGCCGGACAGCAGATAGTAAAGCGGAAAATCCGGCGCGTGTTGATGGGCGAAAATCAGGCCGGGCAGACTGAACGAGGAAATAAACACGCCATCGGCGGAGGATGCGCCGATGATCGCCAGCATTTTCAGTATCTTGCTTTCCAGCCGTTGCCGCGATTCCCCGTCTCGGCTTTTAAGCTCAATATCCAGGCCGCAACGCCCCCGGTAACTGCCGATAAACTCCTGAAGGCTCAACGCGCCTTCCGGCATCGCATCGGGCGAACTGTATCCGGCAAAATCCATTTGTTCAAGCTGCGCAAAATTGAAATCGTCGATGCATTTTCCCGGATGGCCCAGCTTATCCAGCTCCCAGTCATGCCAAAGCACAGGCACCTCATCCAAGCTCAACTGCACATCGGTTTCAATGCCGTCTATCGGGTATCGCAGCGCTTTATTGAATGCGGTTCGGGTGTTTTCAGCCGCTTCCTTATTAGCGCCGCGGTGAGCATAGATCAAGCATGTGTTCTGGTTGCTCATTATTTTATATCCTCATTAACTTGATTCGGTGCTTCGGCGTTAGCTTAGCCCAATAGTTGGGATGTCGAGCATAAAAAACATCCTCGATCGGCAGGGCTTTTACTGCTCTTCAACCAAGGGTTTTACACACTCAGTGGGCATCACGCGTGAGCTTCGCAGCGAAAGCCAAAACTCGGAATCTGTGGGAACCCCGAACTCTTTTGAAATCAGAATCTCGGCCAGTTCCTTTATTAAGAATAGGTCATCTTCAAGACGTCGCATGTCTTCGGAAGCATCAGGGTCTACAACATCCAGAGAAAAAGCGTGTGCAACGGCACACCTTCCTTGATGGTAGAGATATGCGCCGATATCCGCTTCGTGTACTAATTGCTGAAGCCGCTCCACGGAACGAGGATGCTTTAACTTTTGCAGATTTTGATTGATCCAATTCTTTTGATCTTTGCCAGAAGAGAATCGAATATTCAGTACCTTAAAGAGTCCTAAGAATCGGTAAGCCGGGTTATCAAGAGACAATGCCTAGCGAAAGACCGCAAGCGCCCGCAGAGCTTTTTCTTCGCATGGCTGTGGAAGGTATATCAAGTGCCAAGGCTCTGCGACATGCCTGAGCTCTCCTTTCCCAACTCGTATAGGCTCATCGCCGCTAGAACCGACGACCCACTCAACGTGAGCACCTGCACTATGTGCCCAGGTGAGTGCACTCAATAATCTATTTATTAGGTCGTTTCCCTCTCGAAGAGTCAAACCGTTTTCATCTTTGATACAAATTGAGGGTGCATCCTCGTCCGTCTCGGGTCGTAACAGGAATTCTGCGCCACGATATGGTACACGCACTCGACTCGTAGGCCAGCCGAATCTCACCTTTACGGCAGCGACGACCCAACGGGATGTTCCAGGACGAATCGGCATGGACAGGCCTAACATGATATACACGACATCAATCGTCTTATAAAAAAGCTAATTTTTCGTATATTCCTCATAAATTCATCGTGTGATTGTTTTAACGCTGGTTCCCAATCTCCAGATTGGAAACCTAGAAGGCGAAGCTCTAGCTTCGCGAAACAGGACGGTGGAGCTTCCAAAACCGATTTCCCAAGCTGGAGCTTGGGAACTAGCAAAACTGAGATATAACGCACGACATCTTCAAGATCGCGGCGAGCTGACTATGACAGCGTTACCTCATAATCCATGAGGGCAGTTCTTTTTCTATTTGCTCAACTGTGACGCTTTCTCCGCGATCAAGCTCCGCCATTCCTTGCCGTACAGCTGCAATAAACTCAATTTCTTGCGCAATCTGGTGTAAAGAAACCTCATCCGGTAGCCGCAAAAGCAAATCTTTGATAATTTCCTTGCTGCTCATGTTGGCGGTATTCATAAATTAATTTCCTGACGGCCTGACTGTTTTGATGGGGTCGAGTATAAAACAACGGAACATGGCGTACAAACAAATACCTCCTTAAGCCATTC
>JALNYY010000173.1 GCA_023229605.1 Methylobacter sp. | reverse complement strand
AGGTCGATACCAGCAGCAATGAGGCGTAGCTTGCCGGGGGCATGGCCGGGTTATTGAATAAGTCGGCCAATTGACTGAAGTGCTGGCTTTCGTGAAACAGCAGATGGCTCATCCAAGCGCCCAGCAATAGGCCAATGTCGCAAAACCGGTAAATGGTATACGCTCTTAAGGCGTTGCGCACCGGTTGTACGCGGTGCCTATAGAAGGCGATTAACAAGAACGAGGCGATGCCGACCATTTCCCAACCGGCAAACAGTATATCGATAGAACCTGCCAATATGACCAGATTCAGCCCGAACACAAAGCCGAAGATGGTCAGAAAGAAGCGTTTGTAACCGGCTTCCCGGTGTAAATAGACGCGGCAATATTTGACGATGATCGAGAAAATCGCCCAAACGCAAAACAGGTAAACAGCCCCGACCCGATCCAGATAAAACAAGATCGGGAAGCGGTATTCATCGGTTTCATACAGCGTAAACCACTGGTATTCATGGTTTGGGAAACCGGCGGCAGCCCACAGGATTAGCAAGGCGATAATGCTGAGTCCCATTGCATGACTGCACCAAAAACTGATAGTGGCGATTTTTTTCTCGTTCCTGTCGGACAGGAAAATCAACAGAAAGCCCAGTAAAGGTAGAGCCAAGCTGGTTAAGAGTAATCCGTTCATGCGTGTCTCCGAATAAATTGATGTACCGGTATCGTCTCTGTTTGTCCCACAATGATTTTTTCCGAAAGGCTAGCCTGAGGAATCTCGCAGTCGTCCGCAAATTCGACCTTTTCCCAACCGTTGACGGAGTACAGGAAAAGCTCACGGCTCTCCGGGTGGCAAGCGACGAATCTGACCCAGTCGTTATCGAGCCATTCTTTAAGTGCACCCAGTTTCTTGAGGGTTTTATCCAGAATAGCGGGTGTTTGTTCAACCACGAGCAGCAGCCGTGCGGGTTGATGCACTTCAATCATTTGTGACGGCAAGCCGGTGCGCAGATCGCCTTCGACGCCGTTGGCGACGCCGAGCAAGCCGATTACGTTGTGAGGCAGCTTGGTGCCTGCGCCGTAAACCGAATTATCGATACGCGAAAACAGATATTCCAGATTGATGCCGCCGCAGACTGGGATAACTGCGGACAGAATTCTAACCATAATGTCGCCTTGCGCATCCGTTTGCGGGTCGTAGGAGTGCAGAAAAGCGCGCCGGTCCATGAATAAATCCCTGGTTAATGCTCTTCGACCGACGATAGCGTAAAGATTATTGGAATGATTGTATTCCGGGCGCGGTTCGAATATTGAAGAGGCGCGTTCGATGACATGCTGATGAGCTTCTTCATTGGACTGCGATTGCGGACCCAGTTCGAACCAGCGGCAGCGTTCCCGTGCATTGCGTTGCAGTGCCTTTTTCATCGCCTGCTGAAAAGCATGTAAAGCGGGAACGGGGTGTTGCGCCAGCAAATGTTTGTCGAAATAGGTGATTTCATCGCGACTGGTATTGTGTAACGCCGCTATAAACCGGGTGCCGTCCGGAATATCGATGCCGCGTTCGCTCAGGATAGCGCGTACCGATTCATGATTAGCCATCCAGGCAAAGGCTCGGGCATTCGGCGCGCCCGGTTTGCCGGAGCAGGCGCCGCAATCGTAAGCGGCGAAGTGGGGATTATTGACACTGCTGGAACCGTGGGCAACGATAACCACCAGCGGTGCAAAATATTGAGTCAAGCCGATATTGCGCAGTAACCCGCCCACGCGATCCGCCATTTCCGTAAACGAAAATCCCAACAAATAACCGTCTTCGGTCGGTTCTTCGGATTCCCGCAACAGATGCAGATGAGTGTGTGATTCGACTTCGCTCAAGGTTCTGATATTCGGTAATTTCGAACCCGGACGGAATACATTCCAGGCCATTCGTACCGCGTAACCAATACCCAAGGTTTGGGTGTAAAGCCAACCCCGGAACATGGAATGCGCCGTAAAATGCATATTAGTCAGGTTGCCGGACTTGGTTTTATCGTTCGGTTTGCTGCTCGCTTCTTTGATCAAATGTTTAGGAACAATGATGTTCGGGCATTGGGCGACCGGATAAGCATCGTCCAAGCCTTGATAGAGAAAGTCGATACCGAAAAATCCGGCTGCACCGAGTGTTTCTATGGCCGGGTTGCTTTCTTCCAAATGACGCCTTAATGAACATTCGCGGTCATCAATACAGAACAGCGCCTGGGCTTCAGGCAGGGGTTTCTTAGCCGGGGCTGCGTCAAGCTCCGCAACCTTCGGTTTCAGAGTCAACAGTAATTCGCTATGTAACGACCATTCCATGGCTTCGTGCCAGACTTTCAAGTGTAACGGGATTTTCGGCCTGAGCGCTCCATTCTTGAGTAGCGGGGTGCCGTCTGGATGGGGAAATGCCACGATGCCAGAAAAGTGTGCCCCTCTTTTCTTATGCAGAAAGGCCAGCTCAATGGCCAGTTCCACCGCGATCATTTCTTTGAGCGAAATTTCTCGACGGGCGAGCAATGATTTAGGGTTTTGTTCAATGACATGCACCATACCGGCCCAGCCGGGATGAGCCAACAGCATTTCCAGCAGATATTGTTCGTAAAGCTGCTCATCGCCGACTATTTTTTTCAGGCAAGCTTTAATGACATGATCTGGGGTTTCAAATAATAATTTGCTCACTTCCGGTTCATTTAAAGGGTAGAGAGGCAATAAACTATTTTGCGCTAATCGCAATACACAATCCCAGAAGTGTTCGCCGTTTTTGGGCAAACTCCAACGGCTAATGCCTTGGTCAAGAAAATTACCCAGTAGACGGAACAGTACCGGATGCACCAGTGTATTCAGGTCGACTTCGAGCCGGGTCAATAATGCGTTGCGAATGCCATGATTTGCCAGCGAAACAGGAGGGTAATGACATGTATCATCCTGCTCGAACAAGGATTTCCTAAGCTTTTCGTGCTGTTGCTTTGCACATCCGGAGTGTTCGATAGCCCACTCAATGGCGGCCTTCTTAATCCGGCCTTGCTGGTACATCCTTTGATAATCTTCCAAAGGCAAATAACTGCGAGCCCCGAAAATTTTTGCAGCGATCGCCACACCCTCATGAAAAGGATAATGCTGGACGGCGTGTAAGGTGTTGTGATGAATAAAATCCTTAATCGGCCCTTGGGCCGGTAGCCAGTGGGCGATATGTTCTATCGACGCGTCCAGGTCGAACTCAACGTTTTGGACCGTTTCATTGGAACTCTCCAAAATCGGTTGGGTGATTTCACGATAAGCCATGATGTTATCTTTTAACCTCGGCATTGTTACTAAAAGGTACGTTAACGTACTGCGAATTCGCATCTGCAAGACGTAGATTACGCATTGATATTTTAGATACAGCATAAGTCATGCCAAGACATTGCAATCCTAGTGTCAAAACATAAGTGTTAATTCAGGTTAGAGAGAAAATCTCTATAAAATTAGAGTCAGTTAAGTGTTATCGAGGGTGTGCTGCTTTGCGAATAGGGCAAGAGTGCTGTAGCTAAATTGCTTTGAATTGGATGAAGAGAAAGGAATTCGGTGAGGGGATTGTTTAAATCAACCAAGGCTTTTGGTTGAAAACCCCCGTTTCGGGATTTCAGGGTGACTCATTGTCATTTTGCGTGTGCCCTTGGTTAAGTGACTGGTGTTACGCAATGGCTAATAAATTTCACCACGAAGGTGCGAAGCACACGAAGGTTTAAAAGGCTTTTCCTGAATAGCGTCTTAATCGGCCCGCGCCGCAAATCGCGCCGAAGAAACATTAAGCCGCCGCGTCGTGGCAAAATGGAGTGCGGCGTTGCGAAGACCGATTTTGCAATGGTGCCTATTGCCCGTTGATTAGCGTGGTTCTGGGTGACGTCATTGACATTGGTGAATCGAAACGGCTGTTTTACTGCTGATCTGATATCCCGTTTAAGAGCATAGCTATCTACACAAGTCACATTAGAAAGTTCTGAGCTGTTTCTTGCAAAGTGGCGAGATCTTCAGGGGAATAGCAATCCAATACTTCCTGTATAGAAAACAACACCCATAATCCAGCCAATAACGCGGGATTAGTAAACGACTTTCCCCATTCCATTTGCCTGCCTGTAAAACGGAGTTGAGATTTTGCCATTTTCAGCGCTCATTTTTTCCAGTATAAAAATAAATTATTTTTACAACACAATGTGATAAAAATTGCGCGTCGTCAATTTTGGCGCGCTTTTCTGAAAAATTTTCGACACCGTTTCACAGGATAGCGCCATAATCGCTGGGGCAAAAGGTTATATCACCAAAAACAGCGCACCTGAAATTCTGGTGGAAGTGATAAAGAAAATAGCCGAAGGCGAGTTATATATAGAACATGGCTTGATACCCCCCCTTACAAAATAATGATATCGACTACAAAGCCATCTTCTGAACATCCCGCGAATAACACTGTGACTTGACTTACAATCAGCTCCAATCAGAATCACTGTAATCATCTTGAAAACTGTCATCTTGAAAGTTGTCAGTATCATTGCTAGCTAGGTAATTGTTGCGATCATCATCGTTATTGGCGGCCTGTTGTCCAGCATCCTCGCCGTAATTGTTATTAATTATGGTTTGTTCGGTAAATTGTTCACCGGAAGGTTGCTGCCCAAAGCCAGAGGAATGGTGCCCCATCAAATTTTCAATGCCCTGGAATAAAAAAGATCCGGCAACCACGCCCGCAGCGGTGGTGGCAATATTGCCAAGAAAACTTGATCCGCCACCAAAGCTACTTGCTGCTGCTTGTTGTGGTTGCGGTGCATAGCGGGATGTTTGGTAGTTTACTGCGCCGGGAACCGGGCCAGCATTTGCTGCAGGTTGCGCCCACGGATCGTTGCTCAAAAAGCCGCCTTTTTGTTCGGATTGATTGCTCTGTAGTTGGTGCTGCAATTCGTCAATACGGGCTTTAGCTCCAGTTACCGCCTGCTCCAGAAGTAACGCTCGTTGTACCAATAGATAAGTTGCATCTGGTTGATGGGCTGCTACCTCGCGGATCATAGCTTCGGCTTCAGCATCTTTTGTTGTTAATTTAACTCCGCCCAGTTGTTTAAGAAGTTGATTCAGTTGGTCGCGTTCTTGTGAGTTCATGGTAATAGTAGCTCCAGTATTTAGTCGAATAGGGTGATGAGTGTCGAAACGGCTTTAGCAGTTTAACGTTGGGGCACTTAGGTATAATTTCAATATGATGATTTCACGCTATGGGCTATAAACTGATTAACAAAGCTTGTTGATCTTGCTAATTTGGGACATGTTGGCGCGGCTACTATACATGCTGAAGCAGCTGAAAAACACATTAAGGCCAGGAACAAATGATACTAAGTTCTGTTGACACTTGATAACAAGGTTCATTATATCAGTAACTCACAAGCCCTTTCTGTATTCGTAAGTGGTTGTTCTTTTGAATATCTATTATTGATATGTCAACAGAACGTAGTGAATCGACTCCTTAATAAATATGTTGTAATAAACCACCTTGGCCGGTTCAATACAACCGGATTTACAAAATTCTTCTTATCGAAGCCCTTCAACGGTAGTGTTTAAGGCATATCATGTTTTGGCATTAGTATTGCTACGTATTTGAAACAGTCCACATAATGGGAAAATACATGAGAGCATTTCCTTCAAAGAACATCTGGGTGGTGATTGTCTGTAGTTTGGCGGTTCTATTGGCAACATCAACAACGGCCATTGCAAACGGACGGTGGGTGCAGAATCATCCACGCCGAGCTGAAGTTAATGCGCGGCTCGGTAATCAAAACCGGCACATTCATCAAGAAAGGAGAGAAGGTGACATCAGTCAAGCACAAGCTGGACAAATGCACAAACAAGACCGTCAAATACGCCGTGAAGAGCGTCAAATGGCTAGGCAGAATGGCGGCCATATAACCCGTCAAGAACAGGGAATGCTAAACCGTCAGGAAAATCAGATCAGTAGAGAAATTGGGCGTTAGAGAGCCAATTACCACGCCATTAATTATTTTAAGGAAATTCACCATGAGAATAAATACCGCTATCCCCCGCGCAGAAGCAAGTATTCTGGCAACCAACAAAGTTTTGAAAAACACTTATCTATTATTATCAATGACCTTGCTTTTCAGCGCTATGACGGCTGGCGCAGCAATGGTTCTGAATCTCCCGCACTTTAACCCGTTCGTTACTCTAATTGGGTATTTCGGACTGTTGTTCTTAACGACCAAATTCAGCGATAGTGGATTAGGCATTGTTTTTGTATTTGCATTAACTGGATTTATGGGGCTGACTTTAGGTCCCATCCTAACGATGTACCTAACTGCCTTCACTAATGGCCATGAGCTAATCATGACGGCATTGGGTAGCACTGGCGTTATCTTCCTAGGTCTTTCTGGGTACGCACTAACGACGCGCAAAGACTTCAGCTTTATGGGCGGCTTCCTAATGGTCGGCATCCTGGTGGCATTTCTGGCAGGAATTGGTGCGTTGATTTTCCATATGCCTGGCTTGTCACTGGCCGTGTCTGCCATGTTCGTTCTTTTAATGTCTGGCATGATCCTCTATCAGACCAGCGAGATCATCCATGGCGGTGAGACCAACTATATTTTAGCGACTGTTTCTTTATACGTATCCATCTACAATCTATTCTTAAGCTTGCTGCAATTGCTTGGTGCGTTTAACGGTAGAAACTAAATCATCTTGATTCTACATCACCTACTTGGAGCAAAGAATTATGGTGTCGACGAAATATTTGTCTGTTTTTTCCCCTGCTACAAAGCAAGAGAGAAAAGAAAATTTTGATGACTACTGGGCGTTTACTCAGCAGCATGGTGGGGAATTGTTCGAAGACGATAAGGATTTGGCTAAGAAACGGGCCACGCTCAAGCATTTTCAGGATAACCCTGTTAGATTGCGTAACCCCCTTGCCGATCCTGATGCTTTTTACCGCAATTATGTTGACATGCAAGACGACCCTGAGTCACTGGATCGCATGACATTAATGCTCACTGGCATATACAAGTTTGCCAGACATGAATGGGTGGGCATTAAAGGCGCTTGGGACGCCGTACCCGATATGGCCAATTCACATGCGGTAGAAGACAAGATCAGTCGTGTGCATTTAACCGAAGAATTTTGCCATGTACGCCTGTTTAACGAAATGCTAATCACTTGCGGTTTGGACAAAGTGGAATGGGTACCTTTAAGTCCTGTTAAAGAGAAAATCTACGAACAGTTTCCTAAGTTTCCAGGGTTTTTAATGGATACGCCTGCTTTTGTCACCGAATTGATGGGAGTGACTTTTTATTGTCATTTATATCACTTGTTTGATGAAGTGCTGGCAGATGAACCGGAAGTTCGTGATCGTTTAAAAGAATTGCTGGATGAAATTACCATTGATGAAGTGGCGCATGTCGGACAACGAAGAAACTTTATTGGCCCGATAGGTATGAAAGTTTCAAAATGGCTGGTTAAACCTTTTTATACCCTGTTCTTTAATGATATTCCTGAAGTTGGGCAATTGTTTAGCGTTGAGCAGATGATCAAAGACGGCATCGCTTTTAATTTTAATGAATTGCCTGATTATATGATTGAACGCAGCTGGATTCCTTCATACTGCAAAGCCTAAAATATTTCATAACAAGCGTTTACGGATTCACTCAATTACTAGGCATGGCTAATTTCACTAACGCTTTAATGTTTTGGAACAAAAACGATCCTGCAACATCAGCATGGGTAGCTCTGTTTGAACTGTATGCAGTAAAAGGCATAACACTATGACACCATTAGAACTAACAGAACAGGCATTCGGATTGTATCGCAAAATATTAGATGAGGAAGGTATGTTCGACTTTTCATCGCTCAGGGCAAAAAGGTTGCGCCATTTGGCAGATAGAGCTTTTGAGAGATACACCAGGCGAAAGATTGCTTATGAACGTTTATTAGAAGCTGTTTAAAACCTAAATGATCGATTAAGCTGCACTATTTTTGGCCGGGGCAAGGCTGGCGGTTATATTTGAAGAATTTAACCGATGAGCAATGGCATTTCAGCAAGGTCTGATAAATCAGTTCAAATGATTATTGGACGAATAAGGCTTTCTGCCGGA
>JALNYY010000172.1 GCA_023229605.1 Methylobacter sp. | reverse complement strand
CGGCGAGGTAAAAATCTTCAACCCCAGCGGTTTGCCGCTGCCTGACGATGCGCCCGAGACGCATCCCAAGGTGATCGAATTGCGGGAACTGACCCAATGGGCCGAAGGCATGGTGTGGTGTTCGCCGGAACGTCATGGGGCCATGACCGGCATCATGAAGACGCAGATCGACTGGATTCCGCTATCCATAGGCGCCGTTCGACCCACCCAAGGAAAGACTCTGGCACTGATGCAGGTGTGCGGCGGTTCGCAGTCCTTCAATGCCGTTAACCAGATGCGTGTTCTGGGCCGCTGGATGCGTATGCTGACCATCCCAAACCAGTCGTCCGTTGCCAAAGCCTTTATGGAATTTGACGATAATAACCGAATGAAACCTTCGGCTTATTATGACCGGGTCGTGGACGTGATGGAGGAACTGTTTAAGTTCACGCTGCTGACCCGCGATGTGGCGCCTTATTTAGTGGACCGTTACAGTGAACGCAAGGAGAGCTCTGAAGAACTGTCCCGGCGGGTTAACCAGGCGGACATTTAGCCGGGTTTGCGCACTTTGTGTAATGACAACTATTTTAATGTTTAGTGGAGATTTCAAATGAAAAGTATTCAAATTTTTGACCCCGCCTTGTGCTGTAGCACGGGGGTTTGCGGCGTGGATGTCGATCAGCAATTGGTGGATTTTTCTGCTGATGTGGATTGGGCCAAACAACAGGGCGCTCAGATCGAGCGCTTCAATCTCGCCCAGCAACCGATGGCTTTTGCTGAACATGCGGTCGTGAAGAATTTTCTTGAACGTTCCGGCGCCGAGGCGTTACCGTTGATTTTGGTCGACGGTGAAGTCGCGTTGGCCGGGCGCTATCCAAATCGAGCCGAATTGGCACGTTGGGCTGGGATCAGCAAACCGGTCATTGAAATCAAGCCGGAAGGCGGCTGTTGCAGCGGCAGTAGTTGCTGTTAATAAATAACCCGAAGGTATCGCCATGGCAGCCATAAAATTTCTCGACCAACCGCCGCGCTTCCTGTTTTTCACTGGCAAGGGCGGCGTCGGCAAGACTTCGATTGCCTGTGCCACGGCGATACAGCTGGCAGATGCCGGGAAGCGTGTGCTGTTGGTCAGCACTGACCCGGCTTCCAATGTCGGGCAAGTGTTCGGCGTCAGCATCGGCAACCGGATCACCGCGATTGCCGCCGTGCCCAACTTGGCAGCGTTGGAGATCGATCCGCAAGCGGCCGCCCAGGCTTACCGGGACCGCATTGTCGGTCCGGTGCGCGGCGTATTGCCAGATGGGGTGGTGAAAGGCATCGAAGAACAACTGTCCGGCGCCTGCACGACCGAAATCGCGGCCTTCGATGAATTCACCGCATTGCTGATTGATTCAGCGCTGACTGCTGACTATGACCATATTATTTTCGATACGGCACCCACAGGCCATACCATTCGCCTGCTGCAACTCCCCGGTGCCTGGAGCGATTTTCTTGAGGAAGGCAAGGGCGATGCATCCTGTCTGGGTCCGTTGGCCGGATTGGAAAAGCAGCGGGAGCAGTACAAGGCGGCAGTTGACGCGTTGGCCGATGCGGATCACACCCGGCTGATTCTGGTGGCTCGTGCCCAACAAGCTACATTGCGTGAAGTTACCCGTACTCATGAAGAGCTGACCGCCATTGGGCTGTCGCAGCAGCATTTGGTTATCAACGGCATCCTGCCTCACATCGAAGCTGAAAATGATCCGTTGGCAGCCGCCATTCACGAACGCGAGCACTTAGCACTGGCTACCCTCCCTGAAGTATTAAAGACCTTGCCCCGTGATGAAGTCATGCTCAAGCCGTTCAATCTGGTTGGTTTGGATGCCCTGCGTCAACTGCTGGTTGACACGCCGGTGCAATGGCACGTTAGGGTGGCTTCCCCCATCGAGCTCGACGAACCCAGTCTTGCCGAACTGGTTGATGACATTGCAAAAGACAGTCATGGCCTGGTAATGCTGATGGGTAAAGGCGGGGTCGGCAAAACCACGCTGGCCGCCGCCGTAGCCGTCGAGCTAGCTCATCGTGGGTTGCCCGTGCATCTCACTACATCAGACCCGGCTGCGCACTTGACTGAAACGCTAAGTGGCTCTCTCGAGAACCTGACGATAAGCCGTATCGATCCAGTAGCCGAAACCGAGCGCTACCGACAACATGTCTTGCAGACCAAAGGCGCCAAGTTGGACACTCAGGGCAAAGCGCTACTGGAAGAAGACCTGCGCTCACCGTGTACCGAGGAAATCGCCGTGTTCCAAGCCTTTTCCCGCATCATTCGTGAAGCGGGCAAGCAATTCGTGGTGATGGATACCGCACCGACCGGGCACACCTTGTTGCTATTGGATGCAACGGGGGCTTACCACCGTGAAATTTCGCGGCAAATGGGTAGTTCTGGTCTGCACTACACCACGCCCATGATGCAATTGCAGGACACTCAACGGACCAAAGTCCTGCTAGTGACGCTGGCCGAAACTACGCCGGTTCTGGAAGCCGCTAACCTGCAAGCTGACCTGCGCCGCGCCGGCATTGAACCTTGGGCCTGGGTGATCAACAACAGCGTTGCCGCCACCGTTATTCATTCGCCATTGCTGCGCCAGCGAGCCGCCAATGAACTGCGCGAGATCAATGCCGTCGCCACTACCCATGCCCAACGTTATGCAGTAGTACCGCTGCTTAGAGAAGAGCCGATAGGCATTAGCCGCTTGCTTGAATTGGCCGGCGGCAAACGCATCAATCCTGAACGCTGAAATGACTCAAAAAAGCTACAACGTTCTGTTCATCTGTACCTGGAATTCGGCTCGCAGCATTATGGCTGAAGCCATACTCAATGAGATGGGTAAAGGACGTTTTCGAGCTTTTAGTGCCGGCAGTGCCCCCCTCGGTGAGGTCAATCCGCTGGCTATCCAGCTATTGCAAAGTCTCAATTACGATACCGTCGGTCTGCGCAGTAAACATTGGAATGAATTCATCGCCCACGATGCGCCTCTCTTTGATTTCATTTTCACGGTCTGCGACAAGACCGCCGGTGAGCCTTGTCCGGTTTGGCCCGGTCAACCGATGCAGGCACAATGGGGTGTCGATGATCCTGTCAGGTTCTTTAGATCTGCCGAACAGCAGCAAAAAGCTTTCTTTACCACTTATTTATTGCTCAAGCGGCGTATATCGCTATTTTGCAGCCTGCCGATCGACAAATTAGACGCGATGGCAATCAAACGCCACATCGACGATATTGGTCTTGTGTATGAAATGGACGTCTAAAGCCTCTGAAATAAGGCTTATATTCGGACAAGAACGCAATGAGTGTTCTCGTTGCCATAACAAAAAAATCAACAGGAAGGTGTGTCATGAATGAAAATTCGACTGATCAAACCGACATTGAAAAATTACACTCATTAAAGCGGCTGACGGCGGCCGTGTATCTGTGTCAGGTACTCTCTTTCGCATTTGCCGGCTTGCCGTTGCTGGTGGGCGTGGCTATCAACTTCATGAAGCAGGATGACGTCCAGGGAACCTGGCTGGAATCCCATTTTGACTGGCAAATCAAGACCGTCTGGATGGCCCTGGCCGGTATGGCGTTGTCCGGCTTAACTTTTGAGTTTGGTGTCGGGCTTTTTATTCTGATTGCAACCGTAGTGCTGCTGATATACCGAATCGTAATCGGATGGATGGCTTTGAATTCCGACCGGCCGGTTAAAGAGTGATCAGTTTGACCGAACCGCCGAGGGCCAAGCAAAGTTTAGTCCTCGGCGGTTCAACGCCATAAGAACGAAAACAGCCGCCCTTCAAAGCAACCTGTGATTTAATCCTTTCTTAATATTTCCTTGGCTATACTTGACGCTTGCAACCCTACTCGCAGCTTATGTATATGACTAACCAAGAAAAATTCAGCATCGACCTGCTCACCGTTAAAAAACCGGCCCTGCCGCTGATCCTGACATTTGGATTGGCGCTGCTTAGCGGCTGTCAGACGCTATCGTCACTTTTTTACGAGGAAACTGCAACCATTGAGCGCCCTCAGCCGGAAACCATAGCCACCCACGAATTCGACCTGCCTGACGGTGAAAATATGGTCGGCACGATTGCCGCAATCGACACCCGCGAAAATGACGCCCTGCCGGATATTGCCCGGCATTTCGGCCTGGGCTATAACGACATCAGCATAGCCAATTCCACAGTTCCCCCCTGGACTCCCGCGCCTGGCAGCCGCGTTCTGTTGCCGTTACAATTCATAGTTCCCGATTCGCCTCATAAAGGCATAGCCCTGAATCTGGCGAATATGCGACTGTTTTACTATCCCAAAAAACAGCCTGACAAAGTTTACACGTATCCGGTCGGCATTGGCCGTCAGGGATGGAATACGCCGATGGGACTGACCAGCATCGTCGCCAAAGACGCCAATCCCAGCTGGCACGTCCCCGAATCCATTCATCGCGAACACGCCGAAAAAGGCGATTCGTTGCCCACGGTAGTCGGCGCGGGGCCGGATAATCCGCTGGGACTTTATGCGATGCGGCTGGGCGTTCCCGGTTATTTAATCCACGGCACCAACAAACCTTACGGTATCGGCATGCAGATCAGCCACGGCTGTGTGCAGCTTTACCCGGAGGACATAGAAGTGTTGTTCAAAAAAGCGACGGTCGGAATGCCGGTGCGCATCATTCATCAGCCCTATTTGACCGCATGGCATCAGGACATGCTGTACCTTGAAGCACATGAACCCTTACCAAAATGGGCCAAAGACAAGGGCAAGCTAAAAAAACAGGTCATCAAGCAATTACATGAAGTCAGCGCCCAAAAAAGCGTGGCTGTCGATTGGGAAAAAGTCGAACGGATACTTCAGCGCTCAGACGGCATTCCCACGCCGATACTGATGCAAAGCCCCGATGTGGCGGAAATATCGGCAAACGCCTTGCAGCTGAAACATCCCGGCCGGTTCTATGACCAACCGGTCATAGAGGAGTTAAAAGATAGCGACTGGTCTATTTTGGTGGCCAGCTTTAACGACGAAACACAGGCGCAACAACTGGCAACCATGCTTAATCATCAGGGACCGATCATACCCGCCCGAAAAATCCAGAAAAACGACGCCTACCAGGTTATCGCCGGGCCTTTTAAAAGCAAATCGGAAATGAAAGCCGCGGTAAAACGCATCAAAATGGATTTTGAAATTGATAGCGAGCCGTTAAAGCCCCGCTTAACTTCTGTGAATTAAGCCGGCGATCAATATATCAACAGCCATCAGGTTTTCTGTGTATCGGCAGCGTGAAATAAAAAGTGGCGCCTTTTCCGGGTTTGCTGTTGAAATGCAAAGTACCTTCATGGGCTTCAATAAGCGAGCGGCTGATGGACAAGCCCATGCCCATGCCGTCTGTCTTGGTGGTGTAAAAAGGCGTCAATATTTTTTGTTGCTGGTTTTCATCAATACCCGGCCCATTGTCTTTCATCCTGACCTGTACGCCATCATTACGAATCAATCGGCTGTGGATGGTTAACTGGCGTTGCTGCTTTGCGGGTAAGTTTTGCAGGGACTCAATGCTGTTCCGGATCAGGTTTATGATGACCTGTTCAATTTGTATGTAATCGACACAGATAGGAGGCAGGTTGCTTTTCAGTTCAAATGTCAGCCTTATGTGGTTTCGTTTAAGGTCGGCAATGCACAGGCCTACAGCGTTATGAATTAAATTATTAACGTCGGCGGTTGAACGATATTTTGAATGCGATTGTACAAATTCCCTCATGCGATGAACGATCCATCCCGCTCTCAACGCCTGTTGCTGAGTCTTGTGCAATATCTCGGTGAGCTTTACCAGATCGGGATCTTCAGTGTTGATCAAGTTTAAACTGACTTGCGTGTAGCTGGAAATCGCGGACAGGGGCTGGTTGACTTCATGGGCAATGCCCGAAGCCATTTCGCCCATTAACCCGCGACGGGTGACATGAGCAAGCTCGTCCAGATGCTCCTTGTCTTGCTGTTCCCGGTATTTGCGCTCGGTGATGTTTTCATGACTGACCACAGCGCCGTGGCGTGAACCTTGCAATGGCGATACATTCATATGAAACCAGCGCTGCCGATCGGGCGAATGACACGGATACTCTAACTGAAATGTTTCCAGCTCTCCGGCCAGCACCCCTGCAATGCCGATGTGCGCGGAGTCGGCCTGATCGCCATACGGTTGGTTAAAGGCATTTTTACACGCATCCAGATAATTAAACCCCAGCATATTCTGACTGCCGTATTCTTTGGCGAATCGCCGCCATGCGTCGTTGACCGCGACAACAACACCCTGCGCATCCAGCACGGCGATGTGCGAAGTCAGCGAGTTAAGTATGCCGACATTAAAGGCGTCTCTGTCGCGCAGCTTTTCCTCCATCTGTCTGCGCTCAGTGATGTCGGTAGAAATACCGCACAAGCCGTAAATACCGCCGTCTTCACGACGCAGTGGCTGCTTAACGGTAAGATAGGCATAAGCGGCGTTATTTTTGTCGATGCCAATCTCCTCGCTCGCTGTGCATTCACCCTGTTCAATGACGCAACGATCATTTTCGCGCAATTTTGCCGCCGTAGCCTGATCAAAAAAGTCATCATCCGACTTTCCGATAATATCTTCCGCTGCTTTGCCAAACAGTTGCCGCAATGGCTGATTGGCGTACCGGTATTGATAGTTGCAATCCTTAATATAAATAAAGGCTTCGACACTATCGAGAATAGCGGCAAGTTTATTCTCGCTTTCGCGCAACGCTTTCTCTGCCATTTTTCTTTGCTCTATCTCGGCTTGCAGTTGCGCTGCACTGGAGACAAACAAGGCGCTGGGAATAGCCCGCAGCATCGACACGGCGATGGCGACAGAAAAAATCGCCGCAAAGGCTTTAAACAGTCCTTCCAGCCAATATAAAGGCATCCAGACCGTGATAACCGACAATAAATGCGTGGCCCCGCAGGCGACAATAAATCCGGCAAACACGGCAACCAGCCGCGGATAGGGTAACTCTGTACGCGGCCGGATAAAATAGACGAAAACCGGGAGAATGGAATAAAAAGAGAACGTGATCAGCAGATCTGAAACGACATGCAGCCAAAGCAATCCCGGGCTGCACGACAGACAGTAGCCATTAGGAATGAGGTCTTTAGCGTCAAAAAGATCAGTCATATAGGCATGTCAGGTATGGATAAAATGTGGAAAGATATTCCGCCATAAAAAACGGGAGCCAAAAACAGGTTTGAGAATCCGACGCCCTACGACCTGCCTCTTTATAATTCCGGATTTACAGCGGGTTTAAGATAGTCGGCATTTAAAAAAACCGGCCATGCCTGCGAATAACCCTGCTTAATCCTAAAAAGTCAGTTGGACCGCAGATCCGTTCGTGCTGAGCCCTTCGGCTGCGTTCAGGAGAGCCTGGTCGATGCATAAGCGGGACTTCACGCCCCACCCATTTGGAATGCTCAACTGATTTTTCTGGGTTAATCGTCACTAAAAACCGGTTGCTGTTGCATACATGGTCTTTAAGATAGATAGTGCAGCGTCTTCAATCAATAAGTACGGTTACCTATCAATGAGCGCATCATCGAGGTCTCGGGTGTTTTTTGGGGATTCTATCCACCCGGTTTTGAAATGGTGACAAGCACCGGTGAAGCAGGCTGGCGGCCATGCCCAGCAACAGGCCCGCCGATAGAGGCAAGGTCATCGGAATCAAAAATTGCGCTTTTGCATTCTCCAGATCGACGAGCACTATCCGTAAATCCAGGCCGCGAGTTAATCACCAGTCCGACGATGGTAGCGCATCCGCACTAATACTGTTAGCGCGGGGTCGGCATTGTGTCGCGATGGTTTATTGGAAGCGGCGAGTCGTCCATTGGGGGCATATTCGCCATGTGGATCGCATTACGGTAACGTTGCGCATGCCGTAAGCAAATAGGCCGTAACTTAGAGCGCGTAAGACGGCTGCACAAATCCGGCCGGACAGCACCTACTCCACAGTCACAAAAGCTATTTTTGCGATACCGGCGTGCTGTACGGTCGCCATCACTTCGGCAACCTTCGAATAAACGACGTCCTGGTCGGCATATAGATGCAGGCCGATCTCGGGATTTTGCAGCAGCTCATCCTTCAACGCCGTTTCCAGGGCGGCCAGATCGGCCATGGGCAGTTTGTTCAACGTTACGGCTCCCTGCGCATCGATACCGAGCTGTAACGGCTGATCTTTGGTATCCGCCGTGGTTTCTGCGGTTTTGGGCAAGGTCACATGCACGG
>JALNYY010000171.1:5241-8273 GCA_023229605.1 Methylobacter sp. | reverse complement strand
GTATTTTTCCAGAGAAAAAATCCTATCTTAGCCCTACTTAAGTCTTAATTGGATAAAATGCACCAAATAATTTATTGTTTTATATCGATATTTTTTGGGGATACCTCAGGGTCGGACTCGATTGATTTGTAGATTGTCTTATTCGTTAGTCTTGTAGGGTGCAATACGGCTAACGCCTATTGCACGGATTGCGCCTTACTGCGATGAATTTGATGGATTCAATCTCTCCCGCAGATGCTTGCTTGGAATCGTGCTAGCAGATCTGTGCTGAGCACGGTACTCAGACTGAAGGCACTATGTCGTCTTTATTGCGATGCGCCAAAGCCATGCGGGTAACGCTGGTTTACCCACCATTTTCCAGAATTTGCGGTGTTCCGTGCATCCATCGTAGAGAGCGGCGTCCTTTCGCTGCCTAGCTACGACCAAATAATCCAGGAAAAAAACCTGTCAAATTGTTCATATTATGGCTAGTGTCGTTTTATTGGACGTCTATTAATTACCGGTTATCCGGCTCACTAGCCGGAAATCCCTGCCTCGCTCAGCCCGCAGCTCGCCAAATTCGCTAGCCTGGAAAATATCATTCGTTTCCCATACAAGGGCACGACTGTTGCTTAGTTACTCGGTGTTGTCCATATCGCTCGGTATATAACGGGCTTTTAAGCCTATGCGATGGACTAGCGGTTTACCTAACCAAGAGGAACTTATGGATTTCCCCATTTTTCATATCGATTTTATCGGTAATCGCATGTTGATTGCAGTCGATGCAATTTTACATGTCATCATCAATCACGCTTTCGCCGTCGGCGCTTTACCGGTGGTTGCCCTGCTTGAACTTTCGGGCATTCGCCGCAACGACGCGCGCTGGGACAAACTGGCGTACCGTTTGTTAAAAATAATCTTCATCATCACGACTACGGTGGGTGCGTTAACCGGTGTAGGCATCTGGTTTTCAGCATCGCTGGTTAATCCGGCGGCGATCGGCAGCTTGATCAGGGTGTTTTTCTGGGGTTGGTTTGTCGAATGGATCGTATTTGTCGCTGAAGTCAGCCTGATTATGGCGTATTTTTTAAGCTGGCAAACTGCCGGCCGCTCGCCGGAAGCCAAGTTAAAGCACCTTCGTCTGGGGATTTTTCTGGCCGTATTTTCCTGGATTACCATGGCTATTATCGTCGCCATTCTTGGCTTCATGATGGACCCTGGCAACTGGCTGACTGAACGCACGTTGATGTCCGGTCTGTTCAATCCCATGTATCTTCCCCAGTTGGCGTTCAGAACCACATTGGCTATGGTGATGGGCGGCATGACCATGATCTGTTTGATTTATTTGTTCACCCGGCATGATCTTGCCTTTCGCACTATGGTTTTGCGCGTTATATCGAACTGGTCGGGCGCCTGGATGCTGGGGCTGATCGTTGCCTCGATCTGGTACTATCAGGTGATACCCAATCACATGCTGGCGAACATACCTGTAGCCGTCACCACGCAGGAATATGTCAGCTGGAACGGCAGATTGAAGTTGTTATTGATTGTCGGTTTGTTTTATGTAGGCCGGGTATTATGGTTATCAGTCAAACGTCCAGGCCAAGTTCATGGCGCAAAATACCTGGTCTCGGTACTGCTGCTGTTTGCCATGCTGGGGCAATTTGAGCGGGTGCGCGAATTTATTCGTAAGCCCTTTATTATCGGTAACTACATGTATGCCAACGGCATCCGTGTAGCGGATTACCCGTTATTGCAGCGCGACGGCATCCTGCAACATGCCACCTATGCAGGTATTCGAGAGGTGACAGCCGGCAATCAAATCAGCGCCGGGCGCGAGGTTTTTGAACAAACCTGCACCCGTTGCCATACCGTCAACGGCGTTAACAGCATACGCGGTCAACTTAATAAAATGTATGGCGGAAAGCCATGGAAGTCCGAGGTAATTGCTGCTTACATTGAAAACATGCACCGCGCACGTTATTTCATGCCGCCGTTCCCGGGCAATAAAGCCGAACTTGATGCGCTTGCCATCTATCTTGCCTCGCTGCAAAAGCGGGCAGCCGCCTTTAATGGCGCGCAAATCAACGGTATCCCGAAGCCCGACAAAATTTCAGCCGCTACCGTTTACGGAACTTTACCCAATCTGAGTGTTACCAATGGAGAACATGAATAATGAATACCCCTATTCCTCGCGATATTCCATTACCGTTACCAGCCCCGGAAGGATTGCTGGAAATCTTGCTGATTGTGTCGTTCCTGGTGCATATCGTGTTTGTGCATTTAATGCTCGGAGGTTCCATGTTCAGTCTGGTTTGTCAAATCAAAGGCCTGAAAACGCCTGATTATGAAAAGCTTGCCTACAGAATTATGCAGACGGTCACTGTTAATAAAAGTTTGGCCGTGGTCATGGGGGTCGCCCCCCTGTTGATTATCAACACACTCTATGCGCCGCAGTTTTATGCGTCCAGCGCGTTAATAGGCGATATGTGGATGGCAGTCATTCCCATGGTGACGCTGGCTTTTCTATTGGCTTATGTGCACAAGTTCTGGTGGAATCACTTCGTCAACATTCCAGAACTGCACATTGGCATTGCCGCCCTGGAAACCGCCCTATTTCTGTTTATCCCTTTGATATTCATGACCAATGTCAACCTGATGCTGTTTCCTGAATATTGGCCGCAAGTCAAAGGCTTCTTTTCCGCGATGCTGCTACCCAACGTGTTACAGCGTTATCTGCATTTTATCTCAGCCGCCGTGTTGTTTAGCTCGCTATTTTTTGTCTGGTGGAGCGGACGTAAAACATTTCTGCAGGAGGTCCAGTTCAGAAAATTGCGGGTTATTGATGTGCGCCGATTCTTTTATGCCTTCGCCTTTGGCGCCACCATTGTTCAAATCCTGACCGGGTTGGTGGTGTTTGTGACCTTGCCGGCGCAAGGCATGAGCTGGCGTTTTACTTTGCTGCTGATGCTGGGTGGCTCGTCGGCATTGCCGGCTATTTGGTGGATGTGGCAAAACCTGACGAGTCCAGGTCATCTGATTGATGACAACTT
>JALNYY010000171.1:0-5231 GCA_023229605.1 Methylobacter sp. | reverse complement strand
CAGCCATCGCCGGGAAAACCGCCAATTATATGGCCGCCGTTAAAGAAGCCGGAGAACACGCGCGGCTGGATGCAAAAGATCAGGGAAGCAACATCTCGGCTCCCGGCGAAAGCGCATTTAACCAAAACTGCGCCGCTTGTCACCATGCCACGTTGCCCACCGTTGGGCCGGCGTTGCAGGAAATTAAAGAAATTTATGCGGGCGATTCGGCCGGCATTGTGGCCTGGACCAAGGCTCCGGGTAGAAAACGTCCAGACAGTATGCAAATGCCCGGATTTGTGCAGTTAAATGATGATGAGTTGACGGCAATAAGCCAATACATACTCAGCCATTAAATAATCATCAAGGCGAGGGGAATATGAGCACACTAAAACTTTTACAAGAACAACAAGGCCGCGCGGTTATAAAACCCGCTGGATTTAAAGATTCACAGCCGAGCAATCAATCAACCGATTTCCCGCACAGCCAATATTTTCAGATTCATTTTCGACAGATGCATGAAAATATCCGTGGAGTGCAGGATGAACTGAAGCAACTCAGGCGCGATGTAGCCGATTTGGACGTAAAACTGGATCAACTCACGGCGCTGTTAATCGACCGACAAGCCACGCTCTCAGGCCACCCTTATCTGTCCGCGCAACAAAACAGCAACAAATCCAGGCACTGATAGATAGGCTAACAAACATTAGCTTCGGAACCGCCCCGTTCGTTAACAGGGCTTTGTGCTGATCGGTAATTTCTTTGACAATGACGATGTCCATATCCAAATTACCAAGCCGGCTTTACTACTCCGCCTAGGCATCTCGCGATGTTTGGCGTAGCAAAGCTGATTTTGCGATTCTAAAAATTACGTTTTCTGGCGCGCAATTGCATAGGCGGATATTTTTGTTCCATGCGTTGCCGAGAGCGCCCAAAGCAGGCGCTTTAGGTGCTCTCGGCAACGCATGGAACGGCGGATCTACCGGCCTGATTAAGTTGCCGGTTCTTACGCTATAACCAGTAACGATGAAATAACGTCAAAATAAACATCAAGTAAAGCCGACAAGGCATTGTGAGACAAAGCCTGTAAGGTCGCTGAAGGCTGCGCCATTAACAACCTGAAAAAATCCGCCAAAGCATAGTAACTGCTAATCAAAATCGCTTCAGCATCTGCGCTATGCGAGGTCATATAATCAGTTATCGGGGCGAGTGCGGTCAGCATAAACTGTTCAGGGTTATCCATAAACATTTGCCAATACCGCTCAGACTGTTCGCTGGCCGTTGCCACATAACGAGTCACCGGCTCAAAGGCCGCTAAAGTTACCTGTTCGGGGTTATCCCAAAAAGCCTGTAAATACTGACCTGTTTTTTCCTTGCCTGTGCTCACCTTGGCTTGCCAGTTCTGATAAACGGGCAACACAGCGGTCTGAGCCTGGGCATAAAAGGCAGTACCGGTATAAGCGGCCTGGTCATACCAAGCAGTCAGTGTTTCAACAGGATGCTCGTAAACCCGTTTGGCTGCGGCAGCCACAACGCCGTGAGCATCGATTAATGCGCTGCGAATATCCTGATGCAAGGAATTAAGCTGAAAACTGACTTGTCCATACAGTTGTGTTGTCGGCAAAATCAGCTTGTTTTCCAGATCAAGCTGGCGAATAGTAAAAAAATCCGGTTGATTAAAAGTGGGCATACTTTCCTCGATGAGTCTGTACAGAAAAACGCTAAACAATAACGCTTGATTCTAGCTTGACCGGTGGAGATTAAACATGTGACACGTTGCCGCGCGACAACTTGTCTCAAAACAACGCATCAAGAAAAGCGAAAGGCCAATCAGCACGCAAAAAAAATGCGGTCAATAGATATTGACCGCACAAAAAGCTCTTAAACCCTTTAGGAGGCTGTAATCATTAAGAGTGGGTTCATTCTAGTCAGCTCTATCCCTCTAGTAAATATGGCATTTTGACGCGCGGCAGGTTGTCGCAGGCAGGTTGTTGTCGGCTAACCGGGTGCCGCCTATCCATGCAAACTGTACGTTTTATAACTGGACAGTGTCTACTAACTGGACAACGTTTAGATTTCTCCCATTGCCGACAACCTCTATTATCTATTTGTTTTATCTAGTTATTTTTGTAAATTCGAAGCTTGGCACGGCGCTTGCTTTTAGCGTTGCAGGTCGTCGTTCAGCCTGGAACTTCGCATTAAGACGTGTTGTGTTTCTTTGTTTGCATAGTAACGATGGCCTATTTGATTTTATCTAAAACAAAAACATGAGGAGTAGTCTACATGGCTATAAGTACAGCAACAAAAGCAGCGACTGATGCTCTGGCGGCCAATCGCGCACCCGTTAGTGTCAATGCGCAGGAAGTGCACAGATGGTTACAAAGTTTCACTTGGGATTTTGAGAAAAACCGGACCAAATATCCGACCAAGTACAAAATGGCTAACGATACCAAAGAGCAATTCAAGCTGATCGCTAAAGAATATGCGCGTATGGAGTCGGTTAAAGATGAGCGTCAATTCGGCAGCTTGCAAGACGTTTTGGCTCGTGTGGATGCTGCTAAACGCGTACATCCAAAATGGAACGAAACGATGAAAGTGGTGTCCAACTTCCTGGAAGTGGGCGAATACAACGCGATTGCCGCGACAGGTATGTTATGGGATTCCGCAACCGCGCCTGAGCAAAAAAACGGTTATCTGGCGCAAACGCTGGATGAGATCCGTCATACCAACCAATGCGGCTATGTGAACTATTATTTCTCCAAAAACGGCCAGGATCCGGCCGGCCACAACGACGCCCGCCGCACCCGCACTATCGGGCCGCTGTGGAAAGGCATGAAACGGGTATTCTCGGACGGCTTTATTTCAGGCGATGCGGTTGAATGCTCGATTAACTTGCAGTTGGTCGGCGAAGCGTGCTTTACCAATCCGTTGATTGTTGCGGTTACCGAATGGGCGGCTGCAAACGGCGATGAAATTACCCCGACGGTGTTCCTGTCTATCGAAACCGACGAGCTGCGGCATATGGCTAACGGTTATCAGACCGTGGTGTCTATTGCCAACGACGAAGCGGCTTCAAAATACCTGAATACCGACCTTAACAACGCTTTCTGGACTCAGCAAAAATACTTTACGCCGGTATTGGGCATGGCATTCGAGTACGGCAGCCACTTCAAGGTCGAGCCTTGGGTTAAAACCTGGAATCGTTGGGTATACGAAGATTGGGGCGGTATCTGGATCGGCCGATTGGGAAAATACGGCGTCCAGTCGCCTGCCAGCTTGCGGGACGCCAAAAAAGACGCCTACTGGGCGCATCACGACTTATTCCTGATCGCTTATGCCTTATGGCCGACCGGTTTCTTCCGGTTGACGCTGCCGACTGCCGAAGAAGCCGAATGGTTTGAAGCCAACTACCCAGGCTGGCACGAGCACTACGGCAAAATCTATGAAGAATGGCGTGCGCGCGGTTGCGAAGATCCAAACAGCGGCTTTATTCCGTTGATGTGGTTCATCGAAAACAATCACCCCATCTACATCGACCGCGTCTCCCAAGTGCCGTTCTGCCCCAGCCTGTGCAAAGGCGCAAGCACCCTGCGCGTACATGAATTGAACGGCAAAAAGCATTCATTCAGCGACGACTGGGGCGAGCGCATGTGGCTGTCCGAACCTGAACGTTATGAATGCCAAAACATCTTTGAACAATACGAAGGACGCGAATTGTCCGAAGTCATCGCCGAACTGCACGGCGTGCGTAGCGACGGCAAGACCCTGATTGCACAGCCGCATACCGATAAAGACGGCAAGCTGTGGACATTGGACGACATCAAAAAACTCAACTGTGTTTTTGCCGATCCGCTGAAAGCACTTTAACGTTCAAACACATCGGCAATGACCGGTTACTTGGGCCTGATGGGCAGTTGGCATCTGGCGCATAAAACCGGCGATGACTGAAAACAAACAATACGGGAGACACCTATATGTCGATTCAAGTAGAAACTGGAAAACGAGGCTTGACAGATCCGGCGATGGCAAAAGTAATTGCCGATGCCGTGCCTGCTCAGCCTTTAGATACACAAAACAAGATGAATTATTTTGTTAAACCGCGCGGACGCCGTTTAACGGAATACGAAATCTTGTGCTGCTATGCGCAACCTACGCCGGATTGGATTCCCGGCGGTTTGGATTGGGGCGACTGGACGCAAAAATTCCACGGCGGACGTCCGTCCTGGGGCAATGAAACGACCGAGCTGCACACCACCGACTGGCACCGGCACCGCGACCCGGCCCTGCGCTGGCATGCGCTGTATGTCAAAGACAAGGCCGAAGAATGGCGTTATACCGATCGCTTCCTGAAAGCGTATTCGGCAGACGGCCAAGTGCGTTCCATCGATCCTAAATGGCGCGATGAAGTGTTGAACGATTATCTGGGCGCATTTTGCTTTAGCGAATACGGCTTGTTCAACTCGCATTCATCCGCTTCGCGCGATTGCCTGGGCGACACCCTGCGCATGAGTATCGCGATGATCGGCTTGGACAAGGTCGATAACGCCCAAATGATCCAGCTGGAAAGGACATTCCTGGCAAAACTGGTTTCAGGCTTTCCCGAATCCACGGATGAGCCCAAAAAAGAATGGACGCAAGGCGCTATTTACAAAAGCGCCAGGGAAACGGTTGAAGACATCTGGCAAGCCACTTATGACTGGAATGAAATCCTGTGGTCGGGCCACATGGTCTATGACGCATTATTCGGCCAATTTGTACGCCGGGAATTCTTCTTGAGACTCTCATCCTATTTCGGCGACAACCTGACGCCGTTTTTTATCAACCAAATGCAGTTGTACCATTCGCAAACCAAAGGCATCACCGGCGACATGTTCTTTCACTGCCTGGCCGATGACGCGGAGTTTGGCGATTACAACAAACGCCTGCTGCGCGCCTGGACTGACAAATGGTTGCCAAGGACGGTCGATTCATTGAAAGACTTCATGGGCATTTTCTCCAAAATCCCTGAAATCAAGGGCGTCACCAGCAAGGATGCGGTCGAAGCCGCGCTCGAACGCGTTTTCGACGACTGGAAACGCGACTGCGCCGATCCAATCAGCTACAAAGTCGATACCGCAGCGCTTGTCAAAACAGTCCTAACCGGCCTTAAATAAAAGGAACAAACAATGTCTAAAAGTTCAAATGCATACGGCGCAGGGATCATGGCGAAAACCGGAAAAGCTTTTTCCGACGAGTATTTTGCCGAAGAAAAC
>JALNYY010000170.1 GCA_023229605.1 Methylobacter sp. | reverse complement strand
CGCTAAAAAAGCCCCAGCTGCCGCAGCAAAAAGCGCCGGTTTAAAGGACCCAAAGACAGGAGAGGTTACCACGGCGTATAGCAATTACCGATTCACCAAGCGCTGGATAAAAGACGCCTTGGTTGCAGAAGGCTTGCTGGAAAAAGTCTATTCAGCTAAAGAACTGAATGCAGAGACTGAAGCGAAGATAAAAGAAGCGATAGGAAAGCTGGAAGCCATGACTAAATACAAGGCTTAGGTTCAAGGTTCAAGGAATAATGAAGGGGAGGCCAATCCGGCCTCCCCTTTTTTTAATGGACATCAAAACGCCCTTATCCTAACCGCTCCGTTTAAACGCTATGTTAGCACGTAATTTTTGTAGGATGGCGCTTTACTACCTTATGCTGTTTCGACCCATAGCGAGCATTGGCTTACCGCCAAAGACTATTTGTCGTCAGTAATCACGATATATAGCACGAGTCTGCTCAATCATCTATTCAGAAAAGTAGGAACAATTCATTGCCTGGGAAGATGCAGGTACTTGGACAAATCCTCTATTAAAACCTTTATCTTGACCTTTGCGCTTGGTCTCCAAGCTTTTGTGAAGCGCGCATTCATACCCGTGCAGCGAATCGTTTCCAGCCAATCCTGTGCTTCACGTTCGGAATAACCCGCCGCAAGCGCGGCTTGATGTAATAACGTGTATTCCCGCAGTAACTGGGTGCTAAAGGTCAACGGATCATCGGAACCTAAAGCGATGGCTACTGGGGGTGGGTCGCCCGGCTTTGGAACAGGAGGGAACAATCTCAGGATAGGGTGATTACGAAGATCTAGCAAATCGCCAATCAGCAGATTACTGGACGGATTGACCTCAACGACGATACCTCTTTGCGATATACCACAGCGCAACCCATTTTGTAGAGCCAGCAACGCTGCCACCTCATCCATGCGAACCGGTACATCAATAAGTGTTTGACCGCGCCGAAAGGCAGATTCATTTTTAAGATACGTTTCAATAATTCTGCTCACTCGATGACGAGAGTGAACAGGATGCCCCGGAATTACCTCCGTTTTGATGCGCCGGGCTGCGCTAAAAAAAGCATCAAAAGCACCCTCAACCGACGTTTTTAAAGCGTAGGGTGTCACTAAAAACCGGTGCAATAAATGGTAAGCCTCGGCTAGCTCCTCTATGGGGTAATCATGTTTGTAGATATGATCAGACAACCCGCGAACTTGATTCAACAACACACCTATTCGACCTGGGGGCGCCTTAGCCGCATATTCGGGTTTAATTCGGTGTTTGCTATACATGCGCCATTCCCAAACTAAATCCCAGAGACGATCCTCGGCGGGCATAAATATGGACCCAACGGATTCAGCCCAGGTTTGCGGATCAATGCCTAGCGCAATGGCATGGCCTAAACGCCCTCCATTACCATCAAGTACATAATGCACCTGCTCATAAATACGCCGCAGGCCTTCCTGCAAATGTCGAAAATCCTCGCCTACATGCGCGGTCAATTTCAGTGGCGGTCCGGCATCTTCCAATATTGAAACTCTGGCGGATTCATCCAGCACATGCCGAAACAAAGGTACTAGTACCCAGGTCGGAATTCCCAACTCGTCGTTGGCAACATCCAGTCCTCGTATGACCCATAGAAGGGATGGCACAGCTACGATGAGTTCGGTCAGTGCCCTGACTTTTCGTGATTGCTCGGCGAAATAACTTACATAGCGGCCGGGTTCAACATCTTTTTCACTGGACAGAGGTTCGGAATAGGTATCAGCCCAAAACGCTGCAGGCGCTCTATTTTTGAACTTCATCCCCTTACTATGGCGTCCCTTGATGAAATGAAAGACGATCCCCATCTCGGGTTCCATCATTGAGCCACAATTTTTTTCTAAAACCCTCTGCCACGATTTGAGATAATCAAGTACTAGTTCGCCAATTTCAATCGTCGTATTATCTATGCTGGTTCTAAATTCCAGCGCCCTGATGCGATGTCCTTCACCCGCCACATGGTATGACGCTTCGGGAAGAATTGAATTAATAGGGATTCGCAAATTACCAAGGCGATCATAAAAACGAATAAACCATTGCAGCCCACCGGTAAGCGGTCGTTGCACGACAGCGCGATAATATTGACAACGGATTCGAATAGTTTGCCAAAAAATACGCGCGAATAGCTTGTCATGCGAGCCGTCTTGCTTCTCATCATATTTTAAATATTCAAGCCCTTTGCGCAAAAACCAACGCTCTCCTGCGTTTTTTCCATGTAAATCAAGTCGTACAGCGATAGGATCGCAGCGCTGAAAAGCATCGTTTACGCTCTCAATGGGGTGTTCTTTTAGCGTCAACGCCGTTGGATGAATATCCGCATAAAGATCGCGTAGTGTTTCGATGTCCGGCAAACGCTCATCTTCGCCTGAAATAAGTGCTGCAAGCGTAGTTATAAGCGCCTCACGCCGCCTGGGTGTCCACGCCGAAGGGTTATCTGGCGTGGCTATTTCGTCCAAAAACTCTTTGAAGCTTTTCTTGCCTCGAATTAAATATTCAGCGAGCGCGCAACGCGCTATCGCAGCAGCCAATAGCCAGCGCACCATAAACCGGCCTTCTGATAGCGGCGCACCAGGACTTTCCAGATCAAGCTCTGTGACCTCCGGGCTTGCGAGCGCGGCAAGTGCCGATGCCCACAGCAGCGGAAAATTCATGCCTGCGCCAATATGCTGGTGGATTTCTACGACGCCCAGATCGAGAAGATGGCGCACTAACAAAGGCGGGTCCACATCAATATGCGTGGGTGCGGGGTTAACTCCCAATGCAGCCATCAGTATGTCTTCAGGAAGCGTTAGGGTAAGCCAATGATAATGTGTCATGGAATCAAGCGCGGAAAGTTCTGTGCTTTCCTCAATCATGGTAACACCCGCGCGTTGAGCAAGATGACTTTGCGCTAATGTTTGCAGATACTGGCGTATGGAAACAGGGATGGGCTTGCGCTCATCATGAGGTCCAAACCAGCCACGGTCACGAGCGGAAATCAAGCGATCCAATGACCAGCCCGTATGTGGGGCTAGAAGGTTTTCACACGCTCGCCAAAGATTGCGGGTTGCATTGTTCTCATCAAGATCGTTGCCTAACTGCGGATCGAGCTCTAACATGCAACTACGGAAAGATTCCTCGCTAGTCAGCGGAAAAACGGCAATCTCAGCGCGTAGATAAGGTTCGGGTACGCGCTTGGAAACAGCAGTAACAGCGACAGATTGAATTGAGCTAAACATTAGATGGCCCTTTGATATCGGCAGATACTAGACCCCAAAATTTATGCAACGCTCCAAATGGACCTATTAAATTTATATATTCATCATATTCCTCATCTGGCTCTTTTTTTTTCAAGGACATTTCGTCTACAGGAAAAAGCAACTTAAGGTCCTTGTCTACATCATTGAGAAGAAATGGCGCGTTTTTCTGCCAATATTTTGCAAGGGCAGACTCTCCATGGCGATTGTCATACATATTTTTACAACGTAAATCTGCTGAAATTAGATTTTCATCGAGAGGTACATATAAATAGCAAAACAACAACGGCATTTTCGTTTCTAGCCAATCTATCATCGGCTCTTTTTCAATAATACCCCTCATTTTGAGCAGCCTTAGTTGATATAGTTGATCAAATAGCGCGTGAGCGGCCTTTATTACAGATTCCTCGTATTTATCAAGCTGTTCTCTATATTTATCAAGCTGTTCTCTATATTTCTTAAGGTTATCATCAATTTTATTTTTCTCCAGTAAGCTTTTCGTTGGTGCTGAATCGATTGCGACGGCTTTCTGTATTTGTATTTGTATTTGTATTTCCTTTTTCTTTAACCCATCGGAGTTTTCATGAGCATTTTTACTTTCCCGTGATGAGTCGAAGACGGCAGGACAATTGAGCGCGGAGAATGTTTTCAGTGAGCATGCCACCCAACCAGCAACTAACAGCCTAGTTAATATGACTATTAAAACATCATCCTCTACTGATAACTCAACCTCAGGAAAATCATCCTTTATAAATATTTTCCATTGTTTCCAGAATAAATCATGCGCCAGAAATGTACGCCAAATCGGAGTAGGCCACCAAAACGACTTTGGATCGTCTATTTTCTTCTGGTCATCTTTTTTCTTCGACTTGCCATTTCTCATTCGTTGATTAACCATAATCACTTCATGAGATACGTTAACGATTGGGGGTTTTATTTTAGAACCGACTATAACGGCTGGTCTTTCCACTAATACAAGGATGTCGTAGAGAATAGAAAGCCATGCAGCAACATCTTCAGGTAAATTTTTGTTACAATTTTTCGTAGCGAGGCGCAAATTAATATCTACTAGTCTCCGCACGTTAAGCGTGGAGCGACTTAGACTTCTGTCATTAAGCACTTTTGGTAACTTGTCTGTGATTGCCAAATGATCCACAATGAGATTCACGTACTTAAAGTTCAATATTGTACCGCTGTCGGAAGAACGCTGAATAATATCATCTTGCAAGATTTGCTCTGCTCTACTGGACATGTCACTTCTGAAGATGGCATTCCTGAGCATCGTTCGTGCAATTTTTTCAGCTTGGAAATTTTTTTTATTATTTTCGTTTGAAGTATCTTTAACGACACAGTTTGCGAGCTGCCAAAGATCAAGAACGGCTCTTGCAGGCAACTGTAATCCGTGCTGAGCTAAATGAGTTAAATATTTAAATTCGTCTTGCGGATTAATACTCTTAGCTGAGGGATATGCCAAATATTCAATATCAACTTCATGAGCAAGGAGAAGACTTTTCTGACCGGCTACATTTATACCTTCTTCTATCGAATAATTATCATCTATTTTATGGGCGAGAAACATGCCTTTCTGACCAACCTTAGTCGCTTCAGAAGTTTCAATGAAATTCCGGACATCCAACAAATCAGTAAAGGGGATTTTTCGGCCATCACCTTGCTCCTCGTTTAGAAAAACATTAATTTGCTTAAGTAGATCATAGGTGGTGTCTTTCTCATTAGCCGAGAACTTAAATCGCAAAGTTTCCTTAGGCTCTACACATTTGACCTCAATACGATGACTTGGCGGCAAAAGTTTCTGATAGGAAGAGGCTGCTTGGCGGCGTGCCATAACTAGAGCTTCGTCTTCACCATCCCAATTATTTTTACCTTGAGCCCCCACGCCATCTTTACTATTAATCAGTTCTTTCCAATACGCTCGTTCCAGAAAAGTCTCAACATCTACGCGATCACCCGCCATCACCAACCAAAGACGACTATGCGAAACCAGTTGTGCTAGCTTAACAATAGACTGTAAATGATCGGTACTACGATCAATATTATCAATAGGCAGAACAATCGAGCAGCCTTGGTAATCACTGCCATGTACCTGCCCGAGTTGCTTGGAAAGAGCAGCCATTGCTTTTTTGAAATTCTCATGAAAATCGGCATAAATATCAGCCGCTGCAACTTGCCGATTGGCTTTTCCACGTGTATCCGCCTCTTGTATGTCTTCCCATATAAAAGTGGCATCATGGATTAGCTGACTGAACTGCTGTCTGGCACTGTCGGCACTTTCTTCAAAAATCGATGTCAGTGTAGCGCCTTTCTTGCCACAGCCAGGTTGTTCAAGCGCATTGCTCACATGTGTAAGCACAATAGTGAGAAGATTTGATTTTGCTGATAAAGGCTCCAGGTCAAGTATGGGGAGCCAAACAATATGCTTTTTATTAAGATTCTCTGCAGATTGTTCCGCATTCTTTTTTCCAGCTGTTTCTTCCAGCTTGTCTTCTGGAAAGAAATCTTTTCGTAAACAAATTGCCTCTTGCGCACTTTGAAGCACAGTGGTCTTGCCAGTCCCGCGAATACCGTACACAAGGAAACAATTAGCCACCTCTTTATTATCCTTGTCATCCTTCCTGTCATTAATTTGTTCTGCGCCGTCAATACGAATCAGCAAGTCAGCGACTGCTTGCCGAACAGGAGGTAAAAGATCGCGCCAATTCATGGGATGCGCTTCTTGACGAGGTTTAAACAGGAATTTGTCGTTTATATTCATCTGATACTCTCCGTATGTTCAATTTGGAAACCAAACCTTTCGTGGCGGAGTCAAAACGAAAAAAGTTGGTTACTATTGTGCATGGAATTTTTTTGATTGGTGGCATCGCTAATCTTATTTATATTCATAACCATCGCGTAGGGTGAAGCTTTGTCCATTCTTATTAATCACAAACACATCAACTTTCCCAGCCTTATGCGCAGGCGTAGTCGCCGTGATGGACGTCTGGGTTAAATTTTTCACGGTGGCATCATTTTCTCCAAAACGCACATCGGCAATGTCGAAGCCCTTTCCGGCAATCGTTACCCCGGTATTCCCAGTTGTACTACCGAAATTCGGACTAACTGACGTCACCGATACCGTAGTGACAGTGGCTGCCTCCTGGGGATGGGGGGCTTCGGTCAATAAGCCTTCGGCTATTTTCTTGAGCTTTTCTACCGCTTCATCGCTGAACATACCAACCAAGCCAGACAATCCAATTAGAATCATGTTTTCGGTACCCTGAACCTTATACAAACCGGCCGATACCGCTAAAAAGAAAATCACCCCGATAGCTGCCCCAATTAAAGGCAAAAAGAAATACTTCAGTCGCCGACTATTTTGTAAATTACGATCGCCAACATGCCAAACGAGAGACCTAAGTCCATGCAAGCAGCCGCCCAAAGCGCCTGCCAGAATTACCATAATGAACAAGTGAGTGGGTACAATTGACCAACAGGTATAGGTATATCCCTCCGAGAGTGTGGCGGTGGTGCCGGCATCAACGGCAACATCGACTTTACCCTCTCCATGGGCAGGAGTCGTCGCCACAAGAGTTGTATCATTCATAACTTGTATATTTGTACCAGGAAGGCCATCAAAGCTAACTGTTGTTACATTTTGTAATCCGGTTCCTTTGATTGTCACCGGCTGTCCACCAGTGAGCGGGCCTGAAACTGGACTTAGCAATTTGATGGACGGCTTCGGTAGCGGATCATTAGGGTCAACATAGAAAAAACCAGGGCTTAAGGCTCGACTCTTTTTGTCTGGATTGGTTACAACGATATCGAAAACTCCTTTTTTGTGTTCTGGACTAAGAACCCTTAAATGGGTTGAATCGACAATCCTTACTTCAGCCGCTGCTATTTCGCCGAAGCTTACCGTCACTCCGTCCGCGAATCCTGTTCCCCGGATGCTGGCCAGAGTTCCGCCTTTGATTACCCCTGATCCCGGCGAGATTGATGTTACTGTTAGATCGCTAACAGCACTAGAAGCCCAATTAACAGTTGCACACGAAGGCCACAGAAGTACCAAACCGGCTATCGTACCTAATGTGATTACAGTGAGGTACAAGGCAATCAACCTAATTCCGTTTTGCGTCACATATCCTTCGTTGGGATTATTCTCTTTAGTCATGATCAGAGCCTTTTCAGGTATATAGGGATAGAACTTTGGCTATCCACTTAAGGGATCGTTATGAAATAACTTGTGCAATTAACCTTTTTGTCCTTACCGCGCAGTCACTTTGAAAGATGGGAACGTATAGGTTATTTGCTAACGAGCCCTTAATGGGAGGTTAAGCAGTTCGTGGCGGACTCGTCTAACCATAAGTGGAGTGACATTCCTCCCTTCGACATGTCTAGCACGGATAATGTTCCTCCTTAGATGGGGTGACCACAATAGGTATAAATACCTGCACACTCTAACTCGAAATATTAGTTGCTTTAGCATTCCAATACCTTTCACGTTTTTAAACATGCTAACAGCGCCAAAAATTCCCGATTTCCCAATGGCTGGTTTGGCCAATAACTGCGACCTAATAAACCCTCATTTCAAAGCCATTTTTTCATTTTTAAAGGGACATTCTTTTACAATTTCTGTTTTCCCATATTCTCATGCACGATCCTGAAAGATAGGCTGGCCTAGCGCAGACCTCTCGGCAGCCTGCTCGCACCATTTACGAAACACAAAGACCTTGGCTTGGGTGAAACGTTCGTAGGAATGCAAGTTGCGCTACCTCCAATCTGCCATTTTAAGGGCCTAAGCGAAGCATATATCGGGCCTCCATGATGGGATCGGAAGGATATGCTAAAACAACCATAGCCCGCTCAGAACAGAATGCCGCGAAAGCTCCCAGTCTCAAAAACGCCGAATTTTTAACGGCAATCCCAAACTATAAGCGAGCGAACTCGCCAATACATTTTAGCCTAGACCGGGCATCAATGATCCATATCAAGCTGCTTCAATCGATAGCATAACGACC
>JALNYY010000012.1 GCA_023229605.1 Methylobacter sp. | reverse complement strand
TCTTCTCTGCCCAGTTGCTGCATATAGCGGCTGTATTTGGCATGCAGCAGTTTTCCGGGCACCCGGTCGCCGACTTTAAGGCCATCGGCAATCATTTCCGGGCGTTTGTGCAGCATTTCGCCGGTGACGGTAAACATTTGCTCCATGATCGGGGCCGGGCCTTTTTCTTTGGCCAGCGCAAGTCCGGCTTTCCAGCCTTCGACCGCCAGCACCTTGGTCACTTCTTCGGTAAATTCCAGCGACTGTGCGTCGCCGTATTTCATGCCCATCATCGTGACGGTCGAGCCCAGTCCCAGGTAGCCCATGCCGTGACGGCGTTTGCCGAGAATTTCTTCGCGTTGCTGCTCCAGCGGCAGGCCGTTAATTTCAACCACGTTGTCCAGCATGCGAGTAAAAATCCTGATCGCTTTGCGGTAGCTGTCCCAGTCGAAATCCGCGTCGCCGGTGAACGGTTTTTTAACGAAGGAGGTCAGGTTGATCGAACCTAACAGGCAGCTGCCGTAAGGCGGCAACGGCTGTTCGCCGCAGGGATTGGTCGCGCGGATTTTCTCGCAAAACCAGTTGTTGTTCATCTCGTTGACCTTGTCGATCAGGATGAATCCGGGTTCGGCGTAATCGTAAGTCGAGCTCATGATGATGTCCCACAGGCGGCGCGCGGGCATGGTTTTGCTGACCTTGCAGGCGACCAGGCCGTCGTCGTTAACGACATAGCCGTCCATATGCGGCAGGTCGCGCCAGATGATTTGTTTGCAGTCGGCCAGATCCAGGTTATCGAGCTTGACTTGTTTTTCCGTGACCGGAAATGACAGCGGCCAAGGCAGGTCGTTTTTTACCGCTTCGACAAACTCGGTGGTGATCAGCAGCGACAGGTTAAACTGGCGCAGGCGTCCGTCTTCGCGTTTGGCGCGGATAAATTCGACGACATCGGGATGGCCGACGTCGAAAGTCGCCATTTGCGCGCCGCGCCGTCCACCTGCGGACGACACGGTGAAACACATCTTGTCGTAGATGTCCATGAACGACAGCGGCCCGGAGGTATAGGCGCCCGCACCGGACACATACGCGTTTTTAGGTCTTAGCGTCGAGAATTCGTAACCGATGCCGCAACCGGCTTTCAGCGTAAGTCCCGCTTCATGCACCTTGTGCAGAATATCGTCCATCGAGTCGGAAATGGTGCCGGATACGGTACAGTTGATCGTCGATGTGGCCGGTTTGTGTTCCAAGGCTCCGGCATTGGACGTAATACGCCCGGCCGGAATAGCGCCCTGACGCAAGGCCCATAGAAAATCCTTGTATGACTGTTCCTGTTTGGCTTTGGTTTTTTCCACCTCGGACAGCGCTCTGGCAACCCGCTGGTAGGTCTCGTCGATGGTGCCGTCAATCGCCGCACCGTCTTTGGTTTTTAACCGATACTTGGAATCCCAAATATCCATTGAAGCGTCTTGGAAAGGTATTTCGGTCACGGTGTTTGGAATGACATGTAGCTTTGCCGACATTAGGAGGTCCCTCTTAATAGTGGATGTGTAAGTTAAGGCCAAAAAACAAAAACGAAAGACTGGCCTACTCAGGCCAGCAATCGATATATAGTGCTTGTTTTTTAGAATAACACAATATGTAGTGGTTTAGCGAGAAAATAAAAACAATGCGGCAAACCTCACAGTTGCGGATTAAGCCGGTTATTCGCCCAGGAAATCGCCGCTTTGATGCTGCCACATGGCGTAATATTTGCCTTGCTTGGCGAGCAGTTGCTGGTGTGTGCCTTGTTCTATGATTTTGCCTTTTTCCAGCACTACTATGCGGTCCATGTTCAAAATAGTCGACAGGCGGTGAGCGATAACCAAGGTGGTTTTATGTTCGATCAGCTCGAAAATAGCGGCTTGGATCTGTTTTTCGGTCAGCGAATCCAGCGCGCTGGTGGCTTCATCCAGGACCACAATCGGCGCATCTTCCAAAAAGGCGCGGGCAATGGCGATGCGCTGTCTTTCGCCGCCGGAAAGCTTGACGCCGCGCTCGCCGACCAGCGTGTCGAATCGGTCCGGCAGCTGCTTGATAAACTCAAGGCAGTGGGCTTTTGCGGCGACATCAATCAACCGCGCGTCTGAAATATCGGCGCCCAGCGTAATATTGTCCCGTATCGAGCGATGGAATAAATCCGGTTGTTGCGGCACCATCGATATTTGCCGGCGCAATGAAGCCAGCGTAAAGGCTTTTGCATCCACTCCGTCGAAGCCGATGCGGCCTTTTTGCGGATCGATAAAACGGAACAACAGTTTGGTCAACGACGATTTGCCGGAGCCGGAGTGCCCGACCAGCGCGACTTTTTCGCCGGCTTTGATGTTCAGGGTGAAATTCTCGAACAGCCGGTTTGTTTCATTATAGCTGAAACAAACATTATTAAAGTCGATAGCGCCGCGGGCGATGGTCAGCGCCCGGGCATCGTCCTCGTCGGCCTCGACATCTTGCTGCCGGAAAACCTCGGCCATTTCGGAAGCATCGGCCACGGCGGAGAAAAAGTTCCTGAAATTGCGGCCGAACTCCCACAAGCGCTGGATCAGCATGATCATGATCGACTGGAACAACACAAACTCGCCGACCGGAAAGTTGCCGGTTTTCCATTTTTGAATCATCAGATAAACCAGCAGCAGTTCGATGCCGAAGGTCATCAAGCCTTGCACGGCGAAGGAAATGAACATCAGGGTCCAGGCGATTTTTTTCTTCCTGTAAACCAGATTGGACGCCTGGTTGATGCGCGCCTGTTCGCCGGCTTCCAGCGCAAAGCTCTTGACCACGAAAATATTGCCGATCGCATCCGAATACGCGCCGCCGACGGCTGAGTCGGCTTGGGCTACGGCCTTATCGAAACGCAGTTTCCATACTGAAAAGCCAACGCTCCAGATAATAAACAGTATGACCCAGGCCAGAAAATAACGCGCAAATTCAGGCTGTTGCCGGTAAAAAATGACAAAGGCGACGCCTACGGCCACAACGTTCATGAAAAACTGGAACAAAAACCAGTCCATAATCAGTTCAAAAGAGCGCGCGAAGCGGTTGGCCTGTTTGATCAGGCTGCCGGAAAAACTGTTTTCGAAGAAAATGGATTTTTGTTTTTTAAGCACCTCGAAGCAGCGTTTTTCGAGCAGGTTAATGCCGCCCGCTTCGAGCGGAATAATCGCGACTTCAAACAAGCGCCACGACAGCCAGATGCCCGCATAAATCATCCCGATCTGTTTCAGGTTGTCCAGCAATAGCGCCAGCGTCGCGTCCGAATAGGGCGCGGCCAGGCCGTTGGCGATATTTTGATAATAAACCGGCGCGGATAAATCCAGGGTCATGGCTGAAGCCAAAGCGGCTAAAGCCAGCAGGAAAAACCATTTTTTCTGACCGATAACCCGGCCGTATTCTTTAAAGATGATGTCCATGAATTGTTTTTTGTAAGCGGGGAACTGTTACCTGGGTTCGGCTGATAAATGCAACCAAACGGCCAAAGCAAGCTTTGGACTCCAAAAAGCGCGGATACCGGAGTTCAAAGCTTGCTTTGAATACAAAAATACGCGATACCTTGTGTGCATAGCCAAACGCGGTCTACGGCACTGGTCAGGGTAAGTCGTTAAGATGATTATTTATTGGCCCGATGCTCAATAATATCGTCAACCACGGCCGGATCGGCCAGCGTGGAGGTATCGCCCAGACTGCCGATCTCATTGGACGCCACTTTGCGCAAAATGCGGCGCATGATTTTACCGGAACGGGTTTTAGGTAAACCCGGCGCCCACTGGATAATATCCGGGTGGGCAATCGGACCGATTTCTTTTTTGACCAGATCGATCAGTTCCTGGCGCAGTTCTTCGGAAGGCTCGATGCCGACGTTTAAGGTCACGTAAGCGTAGATGCCTTGCCCCTTAATATCATGCGGATAGCCGACCACCGCCGCTTCGGCGACATGTTCATGCAGCACCAGCGCGCTTTCGATTTCCGCGGTGCCCATGCGGTGGCCGGATACATTGATCACATCGTCAACCCGCCCGGTAATCCAGAAATAGCCGTCCTGATCGCGGCGCGCGCCGTCGCCGGTAAAATAATAGCCGGGGTAGTTTTTGAAATAAGTGTCGACAAAACGCTGATGGTCTCCGAAAACGGAACGCGCCTGTCCCGGCCAGGATCGGCTGATGACTAAAATGCCTTCGGCCGCGCCTTCCATGATTAGGCCTCCGTTATCCATGATTTCGGGCGTGATGCCGAAGAAAGGCAAGGTCGCCGAGCCCGGCTTTAAAGGTATTGCGCCGGGCAACGGGGTGATCAATATGCCGCCGGTTTCCGTTTGCCACCAGGTATCGACGACCGGGCAGCGGCCGTCGCCGACCGTATGGTAATACCATTCCCAGGCTTCCGGGTTTATCGGCTCGCCGACGCTGCCGAGTATCCTCAGACTGCGGCGCGAGCAGCGTTCAACAAATTCATCGCCCTGCGCCATCAGTGCGCGGATCGCGGTCGGCGCGGTATAAAAGATATTAACCTGATGTTTGTCGATCACCTGCCAGAAGCGGTCGGCTGCTGGATAAGTCGGCACGCCTTCAAACATCAGGGTGGTTGCGCCGTTGCATAAAGGGCCGTAGATCATGTAGGAATGGCCGGTTACCCAGCCGATGTCGGCGGTGCACCAGTAAATGTCGCCGTCATGGTAATCGAACACGTATTTGTGGGTCATGGCCGTGTACAGCAAATAACCGCCGGTCGTATGCAGAACCCCTTTAGGTTTGCCGGTGGAACCTGAGGTGTACAGGATAAACAACGGGTCTTCGGCATCCATTTCTTCAGCCGGGCAATCGGCAGACGCTGTCGCCATCGCTTCGTGAAACCAGACATCGCGCTGTTCGTGCCAGTCTACAGGATTGCCGGTATTCTTTATGACGATGACTTGTTCAAGGCAGGGACAGGCCGCGGCGGCTTCATCGGCATTGGCTTTAATGGGGACGGTCTTGCCGCCGCGGTGGCCTTCGTCGGCGCAGACCAAAAACCTGCAATTGGCATCCAGAATACGGTCTTTCAACGCCTCGGCGGAAAAACCGCCGAATACAATCGAATGCACGGCGCCAATGCGGGTGCAGGCCAGCATTACCGCTGCCGCCTCGCTGATCATCGGCAGGTAGATGCAAACGCGGTCGCCTTTTTTGACGCCTTGCGCTTTTAACACATTGGCGAACTTGCAGACTTGTTCATGCAATTGCCGGTAGGTGATTTTTTTATCGTGCGCCGGGTTGTCGCCTTCCCAGATAATGGCGACTTGGTCGCTGCGTGTCGCAAGATGGCGATCCACGCAGTTGACGCTGACGTTGAGTTTTCCGCCTTCAAACCAGCGGATATGGCCGGTATGGAAATCGCAGTCCATGACCGTGTCCCAAGGCTTGCTCCAATCCAAAAACTGTGCGGCCTGTTCGGCCCAGAACGCTTCCGGTTCGGCTATGGAGCGCTGATACAGGGTTTTATATGTTTCAGCGGTAATGTGCGCCTGATCCGCTATTTCCGGTTTTATGTCATAAATTTTAAGGTCTGACATGCGATAATCCTTGGGTTCGGTTGAAAAATGTATAATGCTCTTTTACGGCTTTTAGGCGAGATATATACTCTGTTTTTGCATCATGTGACTAGGGGCGTCAGCTTAAAGTTGAAACGATTTGCGCCGTTTGCGTAAAATCAGCATTGTTGCATAAAGTTAGCGGGCGCCGGTAACGGCTTATTACTTAACAATAGCTATTCAGAACTATTTTATCCCTGTTACTATCAGGACTAGTCATGTAGGGTATGCATCGCATACCATTTTCTAAATATCCCGGCTCAATAATGGTACGCGATGAATATCCTGTGACCATAGCCCCGGTTTCCAATATTTAAAAGTACTTTAACATTCATCAAAGAGGGAGTTATGAACAATCGATTACTATGCGCCGCATTATTGTGGCTACCGGTTTTTGCAAGCAACGCCGGAACTAAAGTATCGGAGCACATGCTGGAGAACGGTTTAAAAGTGCTGGTTAAGGAGGATCACCGGTCTCCGATTGCGGTGTCCCAGGTCTGGTACAAGGTAGGTTCAAGTTATGAGCCGGGCGGCATTACCGGCATTTCCCATATGCTTGAACACATGATGTTTAAAGGAACCGACAAGCATCCCGCAGGCGAGTTTTCCCGCATCATCGCCGAAAACGGCGGCGAGGAAAACGCCTTTACCGGGACGGATTACACTGCCTATTTTCAAACCATGGAGGCCTCCAGGCTGGCGGTCAGTTTTGAACTGGAAGCCGACAGAATGCGCAACCTGCACCTATTGCCCGATGAGTTGAAAAAGGAACTGCAAGTGGTGACCGAAGAGCGAAGAATGCGCACCGACGATAATCCGCAGGCAAAAATGCAGGAAAATTTTAATGCGATGGCTTACACCAACAGCCCTTATAGGAATCCTGTGATCGGCTGGCCGTCGGATATTGCAAATTACAAGGTTGAAGACCTTCAGGCCTGGTATCAGCGTTGGTATGCGCCCAATAATGCGACGCTGGTGGTTGTGGGCGATGTGGAACCCAAAGCTGTTTTCGCGCTGGCGGAAAAATATTTTGCCCCACTTAAGCCCAGCGAACTTAAACCGCTAAAGCCGCAGGATGAAGTCAAACAGCTGGGCGTCCGGAAGATGACCGTTAAACTGCCGGCAAAACTGCCCTATGTGGTCATGGGCTATAAGACGCCGGTATTGAAAACAGCGGAACATGAGTGGGAAGCGTATGCGCTGGAAGTCCTGGCCGGAGTGCTGGATGGCGGCAGCAGCGCCAGACTGAGTTCTGATCTGGTGCGCGGCAAACAAATAGCCGTTTCTGCCGGCGCAAGTTACGGCTTGCACTCAAGACTGCCGGAATTGTTTACGCTGGAAGCTACACCTGCCGAGGGAAAAACCGTCTGGGATTTGGAAATCGCATTAAAAGACGAGATTACCAAGCTGCAAATCAAACTGATCGATAATGATGAATTACAGCGCATTAAGGCGCAGGTTTTAGCCAAAGCGGTTTACGAGCGGGATTCCGGTTTTTATCAGGCTATGCAGTTGGGTATGCTGGAGACGGTCGGCCTGGGCTGGCAAAAAGTCGATGAATATGTCGACAAGGTCAATCAGGTTACCGCTGAACAGGTGCGTGATGTGGCGCGCAAGTATCTGCTTGAAGACCAATTGAGCGTCGCTTATCTGGAACCCTTGCCGATCAATGGACACATTACCGAGACTAAGACTGAAAAAGGAGTTAGATAATGCGTATTCATCTGTTAAGTTTTATGTTGATGGCTTGGCTTGCGGCTTTTTACAGCCCGGCCCAGGCGGCTGCAAAAATCGAACACTGGCAAACGCCGCAGGGCAGCCGGGTTTATTACGTGCATACCGAAGGCCTGCCGATGGTGGATATACAGGTTGCGTTCGATGCGGGCAGTGCGCGTGACGGCTACCAGTTCGGCCTGTCTGCATTGACATCCGCGTTGCTCGATACCGGGGCGGGGCAATGGAATGCCGATGAAATTGCCCGGCGTTTTGAAAGTGTCGGCGCGCAATTCGGCTCCAGCATTTCGATCGATATGGCTTCCGTTTCATTGCGCACCTTAACGGATAAGCCCCTGTTCGATAAAGCGCTGGAGACCATGCAGGTCATTTTGACCAGTCCAAGTTTTAATGAGGCCGATTTTCAGCGCGAAAAAAACCGGACCTTGGCCGGTTTAAAACAACAGGAGGAATCGCCCGCCGAGTTGGCCCACATCGCCTACTATAAAGCCTTGTACGGCGATCATCCTTACGGGCATCCGGTTTCCGGTGAGATCGCCACGGTGTCCGGCCTTGAATCGGCGGATCTGCGGAGCTTCTATCAGAAATATTATGTGGCCGCCAATGCGATAGTGGTGATTGTAGGCGACTTGTCCAGGCAACAGGCCGAACAAACCGCCGAAACCTTGGTTTCCGGTTTGCCGACAGGGTCGAAACCGGAACCTTTGTCGGAAGTGGTCATGCCGGTAAAAGCAGGCATGCAGCATATTGAATTCCCTTCCTCGCAGACCCATGTTCTGGTCGGAATGCCGGGCACTTACCGAAAAGATCCTGATTACTTTGCCTTATATGTCGGCAACCATATTCTGGGCGGCGGCGGACTGGTTTCCAAGCTGTTTGAGGAAGTCAGGGAAAAACGCGGTCTGGCTTACAGCGCGGGCAGTTCTTTTGCGCCGATGTTCCGAAAAGGGCCGTTTACGGTCAGCCTGCAAACCCGCAATGATCAAACCGGGAAAGCGCTGGAAGTGCTGAACAAAACGCTGGCTGATTTTATTGCTCAAGGACCTACGGAAACCGAACTGATTGCCGCTAAGAGAAACATCACCGGCGGTTTTGCGATGCGTTTCGACACCAATAAAAAGCTGGCCAGTTACGTGTCGATGATCGGCTTTTATGAAATGCCGCTGGATTATCTGGATACTTTCCAGCAAAACGTCGAGAAGGTGACGACGGCATCGATAAAAGATGCTTTTAAGCGGCGCATTGACCCGCAGTTAATGCAAACCATCACGCTGGGCGGGAGCGGCAAGAAGAGTGAAAAATAAGCTCAGGATTATCGGCGGGGACTGGCGCAGCCGGCAGATAAGCTTTGTCGATGCGCCGGGATTAAGGCCCACGCCCGCCAGAGTCCGGGAAACCTTATTCAACTGGTTGCAGTATGAAATTTTCGGCAAACAGTGTCTGGACTTGTATGCGGGCAGCGGCGCATTGGGCTTTGAAGCCGCTTCCCGAGGCGCAAAATCGGTCGTCCAGGTGGAAAATAACGCCCAGGCCTGCCGCTGTTTAAAGGACAATGCGCTTGCTCTGTCCGCCGGGCAGATAAAAATAGTGCAAAGCGATGTATCACGCTATCTGGAAGGGGACGCGCAAGCCTTCGATGTGGTGTTTCTCGATCCGCCGTTCGGCCTGGGACTGGCTGTTCAAACCTGTCGGCAACTGGAAGAAAACGGCTGGCTGGCTAAGCATGCAAGGATTTATGTTGAAACCGAACGTAATTTCGATTTTTCATGCGGAGCATCCATGCCCGCAAACTGGCGGCGGCTGAAAAGTAAAAGCGCGGGTGAAGTCGGCTATCATTTGTTTGAGCGTGCCGAATAGCCGGATTGCGACTGCATGGCGCTGTACATGCAGTTATTTCGTAAATGGGTATTTAAAACCAGCCTATTGGTATAGAATTGCCGCTTTTTTTGAAAACCACTGACCATGTCCAGCATCGCAATTTATCCGGGTACTTTTGATCCCATTACCAATGGACATTTGGACCTGATTGCCAGAGCGTCCAGGCTTTACCATAAAGTGGTTGTCGCCGTGGCCGTTAACCGGGGCAAGACCCCGTTGTTTTCCCTGGACGAACGGGTGGAATTGGTGGCGGCGGTTACTTCGGAATTTCCCAATGTGTCGGTAATCGGCTTTGGTAACTTGCTGGTCGAGTGCGCCAAACAGCAGGGCGCCAATGTGATTTTGCGCGGCTTGCGCGCGGTATCCGATTTTGAATATGAATTTCAGCTGGCCGGGATGAACCGCCGCCTGGCTCCGGAACTGGAAACCGTGTTTCTAACCCCAGCCGAGCAGTATGAATTTATTTCTTCGAGCATGATCCGGGAAATTGCTCAGTTGAACGGCGACGTGTCCTGTTTTGTCCCTGATCTTGTTCACCAATGTTTAATTAATAAATTTAAGGGAGAGTAAAATATGGCCCTGTTTATTGATGAAAATAAATGCGCCCGGTGCGGCGTCTGTGAGCCCGAGTGTCCGAATGAAGCTATTGTTCAGACCGAGGATGCCTATGTTATTGACCCTGCATTATGCACCGGGTGCGCGGAACGTTACGGCGCCCCCCTATGTGAAGCGGTTTGCCCGAATGACGGCATTCACAAGGTCAAAGAAAGTTTGTATAAGAAGTGTTTGAATTTATTTGGTTGAACATTTACTGTTCATCAATGTTTTGTAGGCGTTTGTAGGAGTAAGTATGGCCCTTATTATTAATGAAGAATGTATCAATTGTGATGTGTGTGAGCCGGAATGCCCGAATGGCGCGATTTCCCAAGGCGAAGACATTTATGTCATTAATCCTGACTTGTGTACCGAGTGCGTAGGACATCATGATTTACCGCAATGCATGGAGGTTTGTCCGGTCGATTGCATAGATAAAGACCCCAAGCATGTTGAGGACAAGGAAGGCTTGTATCAGAAGTATCTGAAATTGATAGGCTAGGCATTTTGTTATGTGTAGGGTGCGCTGCTGTGCGCAGCGCTCTACGTTATAACCAGTCCAGACTTTCAGCCGTAGTTCCAACCGGTTTATATTCCGCCCCCACCCATCCCGAATAAGCCGAACCCTCAATAGCTGAAAACACCCGGCCGAAATCAATCCGGCCGGTTCCCGGTTGCCCGCGTCCCGGGCAGTCGGCAAACTGGATATGGCCGATTTTATCGGCATATTCGGCAATAAACTCCTCAGGCCTCTCGCCCATCATTTGCATGTGGTAAATATCGTACTGCATAAACAATCCAGGACGGTTTAACTGCTCCAATATGCTGAGCATTTGCGCTCCGCTATGGATGATAAATCCCGGCATATCCTGGGTGTTGACCGCTTCGAACACTGTCTTGATGCCCAACGGCGAAAAGGCCTCGACGGCGTAACACAGGTTGTATTTAAAAGTTTCCAGGTATTGCCACCGCCGGCTTTTATCCAAACAGCGCCCCGGCAGGACATTGATCGCTTCCGGTTTTAGCAGCTTCGCGTATTCCGCAGTTTGGGCGACGGCCTGCCTGAATTGGTCGCGCTTTTCAGGCACGCAGGCAAGACCCTCGCCGCCTTGTAATAAATCGGCGGCGGCTACGTTGAACAAAACCAGTTTCAAGCCGTATTCGTCCAGTTTGTTTTTTATGTCCGTTGCGCTCAGCTCGTAAGGAAATTGAATTTCAACGGCGTTAAAGCCCGCTTGTTTTGCGGCCTCGAAGCGGTCGATCAGCGAAACCTCGGTAAACAGCAGACTTAAATTGGCGGTAAAATTAAGCATCAGTTTTAGTTTTTGGTGAATAGCTTGATTAAGGTGGCGGGGTCTTGTTCCAGATAACCGTGGCTGCCGTGCAGTTGCATCAGCTGCGCGGCCAAGCCGGACATCGGGACGGCAGTGCCTTGTTTGGCGGACAAATCGACCGCCATGTTCAAATCCTTCAACAGGGTTTTAACCCGCCATTTGACCGGCTCAAAGGTCTCGGCCGCCATTTGGGGGGCGACGATTTGCAAGGGCTTGGAGTCCGCAAAACCGCCTGCCAGTGCCGAGGGTATTTGCTCCGCATCGACGCCAGCTTGTTTGGCCAGCGCCATCATTTCGGCGATAACCAGCACATTGCAGCTGACTATCATCTGGTTACAGATCTTGGTGATCTGGCCGCTGCCCACCTCGCCCATGTGGGTTAATTGCTTATACAGCGGTGCCAGGATGATCCGGGCAACGTCGATGTTTTCCGTACTGCCGCCCGCCATAATCGCCAGACTGCCCTGCTCCGCACCGGCGACGCCGCCGGAAACCGGCGCATCGACCCAGCCCATGCCGCATTTTTCATGCAGCAGCGCCGCTAATTGCCGGGTGTTTTCAGGGTGGATGCTGGACAAATCAACCAGCAACTTGCCTGCCGTACCGTTCGTTGCAATATCATTGCGCACAACGGATTCTACGACCGCCGTATCGGCCAGACACAGGATAATCACCTCTGAGGCGCTAACCAATTCGGCAACGGAACCACAGGCTTTAGCGCCTGCGTCAATGACCGGCTGAAGCTTTTCCGGGCTACGGTTCCAGACATTGACGCTAAAGCCTGCATCCAGCAAACGCAAGGTCATCGGCTTGCCCATCAGTCCTATCCCGATGAAACCGAGGCTGAGTTTTTTATCTGACATAGTTTTTAATTGATCACTGATTAACATTCAAAATGGAACGCCGCAAAGGCGCTATCGGATAGCCGAAGCCATGAAATTCCCGGCAGGCGGATTAAGTATGGATTCTACGATATAATGCCTCCTGCAACAGCACCGATATGGCGGCTTAAATCATCATGGCGCTGTTTTTTAATATAAACCCTTGCTGCGTTTTGCCGGCAAGTTTAATCGAGAGGAGGTTTGCGTGGCAAAGGCTAGTGATTTAAAACGGGGCATGGTTGTTGAAATAAACGGCATACCGCATGCGGTTAAGCAGGTCGATGCCAAAAGTCCATCCTCGCGCGGCGCGTCAACCTTGTACAAAATCCGTTTCACCAATCTTAAAACCGGCCAAAAACTGGATGAGTCTTTAAAAGGGGATGATTTCTTTAAGGATGCCGATCTGGTGCGGGCTAAGGTGCAGTTTTCTTATCTGGACGGCGATAGTTATATCTTCATGAATATGGAAGATTACACCCAGTACACGTTGAGTAGCGAGGATTTGGAGGATCAAATCGACTATTTGACCGAAGGACTTGAAGGCATAGTAGCCTTGCTGGTGGACGACGCGGTGCTGGGTATTGAGCTGCCAAGTTCCGTGGTGCTGGCGATCGTGGAGACGGCGCCGGCTATTAAGGGAGCTACAGCCTCAGGGCGCACAAAAACGGCCAGACTGACTACCGGGCTGGAAGTTCAGGTACCGGAATATCTGGAGTCCGAGGAGTTGATCAAGATCAATACCGAGACAGGAAAATTCATGTCTCGCGCTTGAGCATGTCTAATCGTTTAACCGTTGCCCAAGGCGAATTCGAGCTGAACCGGCTGCCGAAACGGCCGCGGGAATTGCTGCGCGCCTGGGATGCGGCGGATGAATATCTGCTCAATACGCTTGCGGAACAGCTAAAGCTGCCGGATGATTCGACAATGCTCGCCACGGGTAGTGCGCGGGTTCTGATATTGAATGACAGTTTCGGTGCACTGGCTGTGGCGCTGAATTCTTTGCAGCCTCATGCCCTATCGGATTCCTATTTGTCGCAGCAGGCGACGCGGCTCAATCTTGCCGCAAATAACTTGCCTGAGCATAGCGTCAGCTTGCTGAACAGTCTTGAAACTCCGGAGGGCTTATTTGATCTGGTTCTGATCAAAGTACCGAAGACCCTAGCTTTACTGGAAGACGAATTGATAAGGTTGCATCCGCATTTATCGCCGTCGGCGCAGGTTATTGTAGCGGGCATGATCAAAAACCTGCCATCCTCGGTTTGGAAGTTGCTGGAACGATTGGTCGGGCCGACTACAACATCGCTGGCAAGAAAAAAGGCGCGGCTGATTTTTACATCGCCTGCTGCCGGGTTGACGGTTCCGCCCAGCCCTTATCCGGTTTGCTACCGGCTTGAAAATACCGAACATCTGATCAGCAACCATGCCAATGTATTTTCGCGCGACAGTCTTGATATAGGTACGCGCTTTTTTCTCCAGCACCTCCCGTCCCGGCAGGATGTCTGCGACATTATCGATTTGGGGTGCGGTAACGGACTGGTCGGTTTAATCGCCGCCGAACGCTGCCCTTTGGCAACGGTGCATTTTATCGATGAGTCTTTTATGGCGGTGGCGTCGGCCAGGGATAATTTTCATCGCGCTTTTGAAGGGCAGCGCGAGGCGACTTTTCGTGTCGGAGATGGGTTGATGGACGTTGACTCCGCGTCAGCCGACCTGATTCTGTGCAATCCGCCGTTTCACCAGCAAAATACCGTAGGCGATCAGATTGCCGTCAGTTTATTTAAACAGTCGCAGAGAGTATTGCGTAAAGGAGGCGAATTATGGGTGATAGGCAACCGGCATCTGGATTATCACAACTATCTTGACCGTCTTTTTGGTGCGCATTCCATCATCGCATCCAACTCTAAATTCGTTATCGTGAAGTCGGTGTTGGCAGGCTAACTTGCCGGACAGTCGCAAAATTCAGGCAAAAAAAACTCCCGATGCCTAAGCATCGGGAGTGAAGAATCAAACAGGAGAGATGCTGTTTGAGGTAGGATACCAAGAGGTGGTAAAAACTTTAGCCCAGCAACCTGCGACTCAGCAACATATTGCTGAATATGGCGGCTGTTGCAAACATGACGGTTGAAACAATGAATTCGCCGGAAAGAAAGCCCAGAATACCGACGAAAAACATCAGCCCTATTAGAATATCTCTTTAAAAATCAGTCATTTTAAAGCCCCTTTGCTATTTTCGATAAGAAGTAATCAACGTTAGGCATACTATATATGCGCACCTATCGATTGACAATACCAGCAATTATTAACTAATAGTTTCCTATATGAGTACAATTGATTTTTAAGCTTTGGCTTTTATCGTTAAATACCGGAAAATTAGCCTCAAATTCTTTTGCCTTGTAGCCGGTGGCTTTGGATAATGTTTTTTATGAGTTCCTGTTTTCAGCTGAAAACAACCCACACTATTTAATTAAGCTTTGTGATTACAAAGCGCGAGACGAGGATATGCAGAACAAAGAATACCAGTTAAAGCCCGGAAATCCTTATCCTTCCGGCGCCAGAGCCAAAACCAAGGGGGTAAATTTTTCCATTTTCAGCCGTTATGCAACGCATGTGGAACTTTTACTCTTTGCTACGTCGGATTGCGATGAACCCTTTCAAACCGTCGTATTGCAGGAAGAAATCAACCGAACTTTTTTTTCCTGGCATGTTTATGTGGCCGAATTGCCGGTCGGCACATGGTATGCGTGGCGCATGGACGGGCCCAACCAAGTCCGTGAAGCGGGGTTGCATTTTGATAAAAACAAACAACTGATCGACCCTTGGACGCGTGCAGTCAGCCATAAGCGTTGGAGCCGCAAGGCGGCGTGTATGCCGGGCGACAATAAGCTTACCGCCATGCGTTGCGTCGTCGTTGACGATAATTATGATTGGGAAGGTGATGTGCCGTTGCGCATTCGCAGCGAAAAAGCCATTGTTTACGAACTGCATGTCGGCGGTTTTACGAAGCATCCCACTTCAGGAGTGGCTAATCCGGGTACTTTTGCAGGATTGATTGAAAAAATTCCTTACCTGCAAAAACTCGGCATTACTCATGTAGAACTGTTGCCGGTAATGGCTTTCGATGAGCAGGATGTGCCCAAATACACTGCCGATATGGGCTTGAAAAATTATTGGGGCTACAGTACCCACAGTTTTTTCAGTCCGCATCCGGGCTACTGCGTCACCCCGGAACAGGGGACTCATGTACAGGAATTTCGCGATTTAGTCAAAGCGCTGCACCGGGCCGGTATGGGCGTCATTATGGATGTTGTGTTTAACCATACCGCAGAGGCCGGTGCAGATGGCCCCATCATTAATTTCAGGGGTATAGGGGATGACATTTTTTACCATCATGACAAGTTTAACAAGAGCATCCTCTATGACTATACCGGATGCGGCAATACGGTAAACGCCAATCACCCGCTGGTTGCAAATTTCATTATCAGCTGCCTGGAATATTGGGTCAGGGAAATGCATGTCGACGGATTTCGCTTTGATCTGGCCAGCGCGTTAGCGCGAGGCGAAGGCGGCAAAGTCCTGCAAGACCCTCCTTTGCTTTGGGGCATAGAGCTCTCGGCGCAGCTGGCCAAAACCAAGCTGATTGCCGAGGCCTGGGATGCGGCCGGGTTGTATCAGGTCGGCAGCTTCCCAGGCTACCGATGGGCTGAATGGAACGGCAGATACCGGGATGTGATCCGGCGTTTTGTGCGCGGCGACAAGGGCTTGGTCAACGAACTTGCAACCCGACTCTGCGGCAGTAACGACCTGTATGAACACAAAGGCCGGCTGCCTATTAACAGCATCAACTTTGTAACCTGCCATGACGGTTTCACTCTGTATGATTTGCTCAGCTACAACGAAAAACATAATTTTGCTAACGGTGAACATAACCAGGACGGCTGCAATAATAATTTAAGTTTCAATTGCGGCATTGAAGGGGAAACCAAAGATTCAAGTATTCTGGCGCTCCGCAGAAAACAGGCGAAAAATATTTTTGCTATGTTGCTGCTTAGTCATGGCGTTCCCATGTTGCTTGCAGGCGATGAGATATTAAACAGCCAACACGGCAATAACAATTGTTACTGCCAGGATAATGAATTGTCCTGGATAGACTGGAATATGGCTAAACAAAATGCCGATATGTTGCGCTTTGTTCAGCTTATGATAGCGTTGCGAAAAAGACACTCATCCATTATGCGGCGGCGTTTCTTGACCGGGAAACCTGTCGATGGCAGGGAAATAGCCGAAATCCAATGGCATGGCACTGAAATCAATAAGCCGTTATGGGATGATTCTGAGTCCAGGGTTCTGGCTTTTACCCTGGCGGGCGTTGAAAGCAGCGAACCCGATCTGCATATTGTGCTGAACATGTCAGATCAACAAATTATCATTGAACTGCCGGTTATTTACGGCCGATCATGGTGTCTGGCTTTAGACACCTCTCTGAAATCACCGCATGATATTGTGCTTCCCCAAGATCAAAAAACTGTGGGTGAAAATTTTTATCCGGTAAATATCCGAACGGTAGTGGTCTTTGAGAATAAAGAGTGTTGAATAAATCAGTTATCCGGCATTCTCAAGCAGGTTACTCAAACCATTTGCGTAAGGGGATCCAACACGTCAGGTTATTTGCAGCCAGTGGATGAGGTTTTTTCGGGGATGTAAGATGATGGGTATCGTTAAAAACAAAAAGACTTCCAAGGCCGGTTAAGCCTTGGAAGTCTTCAAGTCTCTTGATTAATCAATTCAGGTAAGGAGGTCAATCGCATGATAATTGTCCGGCTTTGCCTCGTTTACGGTTCAAGTTAACGTTACTGGCAATAGCCGCAGTTGCGAATAGTGTAGATGAGATAATGAATTCACCGGAAAGAAAGCCCAGCAGGCCGGTTATAAACACCGTTCCGATTAAAATATCTTTGTATAAGTCGTTCATGAGTAAGTCCTCGTGTAAAGATGAAAGGTTTTTCTAAACTACAGCTTAACTATAATAAAGACGCCTATTGTTGACAATAGCACAAGGAGTAGACACATTGTTTCCTTTTTTTACACATTAAGTTCATCAAATATTCATATAGGCTGAATAAAAAATTCAGCGCCAATCTCCATCTATCTTTTTTTGGTGAAGGCCAACCTCCCAACAAAATCGGTTGAACTAAGCCAAGGCATTACCACCTACAAAATGACAAGCTTTAAAACAGCATGAAATCAACGCACTGGTTGCCGATACGTTTCATTTCATATTGAATAAGATGCGGCCCCATTAAGGCAGATGCCATTTTTCATCCGGCAAGTGAGTCAGCCTGTATCATCAATTGCCTGCCAAACTGGCTGTAAATAATCTGAGCCTCCCTACTACACCTTGCGCCATATCATCTCGCTACAATCTCAACTCCCAAGCAATGCGGTCATTTCGTCCCTATTAATCACCTCTTTCTCTTGTAACAAATCAGCCAGTTTTTCCAATGCCGACTTGTTTGCGATGATAATTTCACGCGCACGTGCTTCCGCTTCTTCGACTAACGCTATTATTTCAGTATCAATCAGCCGGGCGGTCACATCGGAGTAATTGCGATATTCTGAAACTTCTGCTTCCAAAAACTGGAGCTGTTGGCGTTTACCGTAAGTCAGTGGCCCCATTTTCTTGCTCATGCCTAAGTTACAGACCATGTTACGGGCAATCTCGCTGGCTTTTTCCAGATCGTTCTGCGCTCCGGTTGAGATGCTCCCCAGTGCAATGTCCTCGGCCATGCGTCCGCCCAGCAAAATGGCTATTTGGTCTTTAAGTTCATCTTCTGTAGATAAGAATTTTTCCTCTACCGGCAATTGCAAGGTAAAACCCAACGCTGACACGCCGCGGGGAATTATAGAGATTTTGTGCACCGGCTGCCCGGTCGGCACATGCTCGGCAACCATTGCATGTCCTGCCTCGTGAAAAGCCACCCTGCGCTTTTCATCGGCATTTAAAACCCGGTTCTTCTTTTCAGGCCCGGCCAATATGCGATCGATAGCCGACTCGAAATCTTCTTTTTCGACTTTATCATGCCCGACCCGTATCGCCATTATCGCTGCTTCGTTGGCAATGTTGGCAAGGTCTGCGCCGACCAGTCCCGGCGTACGTCTGGCAACGATTGACAGGTCGATGTCTTCAGCCAGCGTCAGCGCTTTGGTATGCAATTTAAGAATCTCGATGCGGTCTTGCAGATCAGGCTTGTCGACAACAATCTGACGATCGAAGCGTCCGGAACGCAACAGTGCTTTATCAAGCACTTCAGGGCGATTGGTTGCCGCCATCACCACCACGCCGACCGAGGTATCGAAACCGTCCATTTCTGTCAGCAGCTGGTTCAAGGTCTGTTCGCGTTCGTCATGCCCGCCGATCATTACCGGACCGCCGCGGGTGCGGCCAATGGCGTCAAGCTCATCAATAAATATGATGCAGGGCGCTTGGTTCCGTGCCTGCACAAAAAGCTCACGCACTCTGGCGGCGCCTACGCCGACAAACAGTTCGATAAATTCGGAACCGCTGATATTAAAAAACGGCACCTGAGCCTCCCCGGAAACTGCACGCGCCAGCAGGGTTTTTCCGGTTCCGGGCGGGCCTACCAACAACACGCCTTTGGGCATACGCCCGCCTAACCTCTGGAATTTTTCCGGTGTTTTCAAAAAATCGATGGACTCTTTAAGTTCCTGTTTGGCGCTATCGGCGCCGGCCACATCACCAAAGGTAATCTTGGCTTGGGTGTCCTGATGAATATGAATTTTGTCGCCCAAATTAAGAAAGGACTGCGCGCCCGCCGCTGTACGGCGCATGACCCATGACCAGATAAGCACCAGAATTAAAATAGGAATGACCCAATTAAAAAAAAGATTGGTCAACCAGTTCTCGCCGCTTCTAACCACAAAATTAACCTTATTCTGCTCCAGCATTTGAGCAAGATCGGTTTGCCACAACGGAATCGTCATGAAATTTTTAGCCTGCTGTTTCGGATCGTCGGACCTGATAACCCCGGTAATAAACCGCTCGGTTACCACCGCCTTATCAATTTTCGCCTCTTTGACCAACTTAATAAACTGACTGTAGGGGATTTCGTCATGCTGCACTTCCCGTACACTATTAATAAACGTCAGCATCAGAATTAATAACAGCACAAAGAAAAGAATTTTTCTTTGTCTGGAGCTAATGACTTTATTTTCTGTAGGTTTATTGAGTTCCCGCTCCGGTTCCTGTTTGAAAAGGTAACTTAAACCGGACGTCAATAATTTTTTCAGATACATCGAAAAATTACTCAACAAAGTGAGTACGGCCTTAATAATGCTGTTCTTTGAGTCATCCATTATAATGATACCTTGCTGTGCTTCTTCGATTTTGAAAATGGCCTACCGATTGCTCAAGTATTGAAACAACCTCTTCGCAATAAATAATATCTGCGCTACTGTCAAAAATATAATCAGCCAGCCTGATGATTGCAGCCCAGTTTGCATCATTATTTACAAAGTCAAATGCTTCAGTAAACAGCTCACCCAATTTGTCATCTTTTTGTTGTTTATTGGCAGAGAAACTGTGTAAATATTCATTCACCAAAGCAAGATCGGAACCGCCGCCATAGTTTTTCAATGCTTTCGGATTGACTAACCGATGATTAAATAACTCATCATCTGTGTCAGCGACATATTTAGCTTCAGCCAACGGCCCGATAAGCAGATTAATGATATCCGTCTCAAAGGCTGCCATATAATCTTTTACCCATTGCACCATTGCGTCATTATGTTCCGTTACTTCCTGCACCAGACCATCAACAGAAAGCGGCAACAATTCAATTAACCGGCCTCCTTCCACTCGCGCAATACAATCGTCATACGTTGTTTGATGAGCTCTAACATCCATATCCGTCGCACCGCTCATATCCTTAAAAACTATTTTAAAAAAAACCGGCGGCAGATGTCTGGCTTTATTATTTAAATGAATACCCGCCGCATGCCCTGCTTCATGAAAAGCAACGCGTCGTTGCTTATGTTTTTTTAATTTATCCTTACTGAGAGTCTCAGTTATCTTGCTTCGCTTCATAATTAAACACCATAGCTTTAAGTCAACAAACATTGCTATCCAACAAAGATACTAATCACCTTGAAGCCAGTAGAAGCATTGTTTTTTAATTTCCGACTCGGCCTCAAGCCAGTCTTCCATTTCATGCCCGCCGATAAACCCCCTTTTTTCGGATTTACAGTAAGCCCGTTCTGCGACCATTTTTTGAAACCTATCCTTATCGATAACCACCTTATTTGATTTTTGCTCTGAATTAAAATCAACCACAGTCTCACCTCCTGCACATTTCTAAGGATCATCACCCCCTATTTATTCTATGTACAAAAAAATAGCGGAGCAATTCGTATAAACGGCAGCAAATCTAACATAAAAAATAAGGCCTTATAACTGGTATAAACACTTATCCTATTTTGGACTCCCAGAAATTCAAGCATCTGTTAGGCCGTTAAAACCTGGAAAAATACACTCACTCATCATCTTGAGTTTTACAATCAACAGCGGCTTCACCAAGGTTTAGATTACCAAACTCCCGCTGAAGTGTATTTTTCATAAAATGACTTAATGCTCTCTTAAAAGATTTGGCGCAAAAAGGTCTAGCGTTACGCGATTGGAAACCAACCATTAATCAGTTTATGATTATGCATCAGCCTGCTTTTATTGAATGACGATTTACAACACTATCGGTGAATCGTATTAGCGTTTTTGCAATTTTTTCATTGATAACTGATATATTAAGCCGGATTACAGCGGCAAAACTGAGTTGACTTTCTTGTCTATAGCCAGCAGACTCACAGAATAAAAGATTAATCCTCATAAAACCGGCGTGTCACCGAAAAACTGAACAGCATGAGATAACGATACTGCGGAAGAATGGCCTATTTATTCTTACATTTTAATACCCCGTAGAAACGGATACTGGTTATGAGCAAATCACTTATTAGACACCTGAATACTGAAAACCTTAACCGCAAAACAGATTCCTTCCTGGCTAAACACAGTGAAACTATCCGAGAACAGGCGGAAAGCATGCTCCGACACTCCAGCGCCGATATTGCCCGAATGTCCTCCGACGACATTCAAAAACTGCTGTTTGAATTTCAGGTTCAGCAAATAGAGCTGAAAATGCGGAACGAAGAATTAAACAGAGCTCATCAGGCGTTGACGGCATCCCGTGATAACTATGCGCAACTTTATGATTTATCGCCTGTAGGTTATCTGACGCTAAATGAAGCGGGGGTCATCCAAAAAGCGAATATTGCGGCCTCGGTTCTGTTGGGCTGCACAAAACAAGAACTTATCAACAAGAGATTTGGAGGGTTTATCCACTCTTCGGACCAGGATAATTATTACGTGTTTCTCCGTAACCTTTTAACCCTAAAAACCGGTCAAGCCCTTAGCGCAAAACTCAGCGGTGCGAATGACTCGCCTACGCGTCCAGAATATCAATATTTTCAACTTTGCACGAGCTCGTCGCAACCATACGATAAAAGCAACATATCGACTTATGTTGAATGCTACGCAAGAGTCGTCTGTAACGATAAAAATGCATTACAAATATGCCTGGCCATTAATAACATAAGCGAATACAAACAAGCTCAAGACACCATCACCCGCCTTAATGCGAAACTGGAAGAAACGATTCGCAAACAAACCGGCGAACTGATTGTAAGCAATCTGAGTTTAATGAAAAAAGTTGAAGAACTTCGCCGCTCCAAGCACCAGTTAGTGGAACGGGAAGCCAAACTTAACTCGATTTTTAATGCGTCTGTGGAAGGCATTATTACTATTAACATGTCCGACATCATCGTATCCGCTAATGCCGCTGTAGAAACCATTTTCGGCTATAAGCCTGAAGAGCTGGTTGGTTGCAACATTAACAAACTCATGCCGTCGTCGCCAAGAGAAATGAATCATCGCAACTTACCCCCTACACTGGAGTCCGTCGGTCAAATCCGGGAAATTGAAGGTATTCACAAGAACGGTTCTATTGTGCCTCTGGATCTGTCCATAGCGGAGTTTTCAATCGATAATGCGCACTATTTTACCAATATTGTGCGTGATGTGAGTTTGCGCAAATACCGGGAACAGCAAGACAAGGAACATCTGGACGAACTCGCCCATGTCACTCGCCTCGGGCTGATGGGCGAAATGGCTTCAGGCATTGCCCATGAAGTCAACCAGCCCCTGTCCGCGATTTCCAGCTATACGCAAGCCAGCTTAAACCTTATGAATACTGAAAACCCCGATCAGGCAAAGCTGACCGAAATCTTGCACAAAACTCAGCAACAGGCGTTAAGAGCGGGACAGATCATTCATCGCATGAGGGAGTTTGTCAAATCCCATGCAAAACATCGTTCCGCCGCCGACGTTAACAGCTTGATTCATGAGGCTGTCGGCCTGTGTATTGCTGAACTCAAACAAAACGACATAAAGCTGATATTTGAACTGAAAAATAACCTGCCGCCTATCTATGTCGATCATGTACAAATTGAACAGGTCATCATAAACCTGATCCGAAACAGCGTTGATGCCTTGCAAAACTTACCCGCAAAGCAGCAACGCCAGTTAACCATCCATAGCCGGCTGACTCTGAATGATGGCATACAGATCAGGGTAAAAGATAATGGACCGGGTATTGGTGAAGACCAGCAACAAAAAATCTTGACGCCTTTTTACACCACCAAGACAAACGGTATGGGTATGGGCTTATCCATCAGTCGCTCGCTAGTCGAAGCCCATGAAGGTACTTTGCATTTCAATAGCGAACCTGGAAAAGGCACCACTTTTTATTTCACTCTACCGACACGGGGAAAACCGGATGGGCGCTAATAACTCAACACCTTTAGTTTATTTAGTTGACGATGAATTCTCGATACGTGACTCGCTGACCCTTCTGATTGAATCAACAGGGCAAAGAATCAGGAGTTTTGAATCCGCCGAGGCCTTTTTGAACAGCTATGACCCTGAACAGCCGGGATGCCTGCTTCTGGATGTTAGAATGCCGGCAATGACTGGTCACGAGCTTCAGAACGAATTATTGAAAAGAGATATTAATATTCCCATCATATTTATCAGCGGCCATGCCGATATTGCCGACTCGGCAAAAGCATTCCGGGCAGGCGCCGTCGATTTCCTGGAAAAGCCATTTGATACCGCGGTCTTGCTGGATCGAATCAATGAAGCCATTAAAAAGGATCTTGCGTTCAGGGAAGAGTTTGCCAAGAAACGCCGTATACAAGACCGCATTAATCATTTAACCCCAAGGGAAAGAGAAGTGCTGGGCCTGATAGTCAAAAGCCACTCCAATAAGGAATCCGCAAAAATACTTAACATCAGCAATCGCACCGTAGATGTACACCGGGCAAGCATCATGGAAAAAATGCAGGCTGAAAATGTTGCCGAACTGATCACAATGGTCATGTATTGTGAAACACCTAGCAGCCGTTCCAAAGAAGAAAAATTTCGTTAAGGAACAAGTACGCAATAAGGCTGCCGAAAATATCCGGCTCTTTTCGTTGAGAGACGTTAGAGCCGAAAAAACAGCCCTCCGCCACAAGCCGGATCATGCCGCTACAAGCCCCGCACAGACGGTTTACTTTTATATCGATTAACGAGCAAAAAACCGCTCCACAACAGCGCCAACAACATGATTGCCGATCCTATCGCAAATACCGCTTTAGCCAGAGCATGGTCATATTGCAAAAGACCCGACTCCGTCAAAAGGTATTGCCAGTCGTGAAAACCATAGGGCGACGAATGACCGAAATTACCTCCCAATAGCGGCAACTGTCCCGCTCGGGCATCGTTCATATACGGCGCAATATCCAAAAAATTTTCACCGACCCACCATAACGCTACCGATGCGCCAAAAGGATCGCGTGTTTTGACCAATAACACCGCCATACAACAGAACGGCATTAACAGCTGTCCCAGCGTTCCGCCTAATGAGGTGATAAATGCGCCGAATGGTCTAAAAATAATATGCCCCGCTTCATGAAAAGGCAGGTTGACCCAATGCAGAAAAGAGTTTCCGACCGCATTGCTTTCAATAGACGCGCTCATTAGTTGGCAACTCCAAATAATGAGACCCACAAAAATAATCGACCTGCCTATAAAACAGACCGGCGTGCTTTGCTGCGTCTCGCGCAACAGACTGTGCTTCAGCGAATTAACGTCATCGTTTTCACCTAACGTCGGGATATTCTGTCGATCTGTCTGTTCAGGATGATATTTTAAATATTTTTCGAATACGATGCCGCAATGAGGACAAATTTCGCTTTGCAGATGCAGCTCACCATAGCATTTGGGACAGTTCATGATTTAGCTTGATAAAGTCAGATCATTTTTATGCATGACGCCTAATGAGTTTTTGCAATGCTTTTAGAGGAGGAGCTCAACGATTTTGAAATCAATCGCTGCATATTTCATCAATAATCGAACGGAATCTATGGCTTCAAAACAGCAATGAGACCTGGATTCTCCAGCAGTACCCGACAGGAAAGCAAGCCTATATTTTGGCCCCTGAAAGGATAATGATAACTGATTAGCGATAGAGGCAATACCTCTGCATCGCTATATGTCACTATGATATAACCGGTTTGATGATGCCCCGCCCAATCATACAAATCGGCAAAGCTTGGTATGACGGTAATCGGCTGTTTAAGGCGCCCGGCAAATTGATATTGGCCGTGATACTTGCTGCCGTAAAAAGCAACGGCTCTGTTTTCATCCATTAACGCAGCAATCGTCCGGGCGGCGATTTTGGTATCGTAACGGTCGGCTGTAACTTCAAAAATGCCGCCGGACACCGTTGCTAATGCGATAACCGAGGCCACGCAAACGTATAAAACCGAATCCTGCACCTCCCTTGCCCTGATTACGCCCAAAACCGTTGCGCAAATAACCAGCAGGCTTCCCCACATAGGAGAGATCGGCGATAACTCGGCCTGCCAATGATAAACATCATTTATCCAGGGCAACAACATTAATATCACCCCCAGCAATCCGAAAACCGCCATGATAATAATGTGGGCCCGTTTCCAGAACTCAGGTTCAGTTACCTCATCTACCGCCCGCGCCAAGATCAAGGCCAAAGCCGGAATCAGCGGCAATAGATAATGGATGCGCTTACCGCTGACTAGGGAAAATGCGATAAAAACAGGTAACGCCCAAGCCAAACAAAAACGGATGCCCGAATCCTGATAGGTGAGCCTGCGCAATCCGACCCAGAAAGGTTTCCACAGCAGCCATGGCAACAACAAGAATGGCAAAATATCTAAATACCACCACCACGGCAACTTATGAGCAAAAGAATCGACTAATCGTCCGCTGGTCTGTCCCAGAAAAATCGCCTTTCTATATTCCTCACCTCCGGCTATACCGGCCGGTATAGCCCAGCACAATGCGATTGCGGCTCCGATTAAAATGGAGGCAATCAACCCGAAATACCAATGCTTCCAGCGGAAATAGGCCGTTTTTCTTACCAGCCACCAGGGAGCCAGCAACGCGGCGGGCAAAATATGCTGCAAGATCACCGGACCTTTGCTAAGAACACCACCGCCTATGGCTATTCCTAACAGCGTCCAGTGCTTTAGAGACAAGTGCGACTCAGCGAGTTTTAACAGACTATAGATGCCCAATAATGCAAAAAACGCCAGCATCATATCGAACATGGTCAATGTGCTGTAGATCATCCAAAAAGACAATCCCAGCAAAAGCAAAGGCGTAAGCTGTCCAACCCGTTTACGATCAGGCCATAATGCACGGGCCACTGCGCCCGATAAAAATAATGTTGCCAAAGAAAAAAACGGTGAAATCAGGCGTAGCGACCAGTCGTTAACGCCAACCAGCCACCAATTTAGCTGCATCAACCAGAATAGCAACGGCGGTTTGTGACTGTAGGTATCCCCATTTAAATACGGGACGAGGAAATCATTTCTAAACCACATTTCCCAAGCGACGGCCGCATATCGAGTTTCATCAATCGGTAATAGCGGCCGCACGTAAAGACTGGCGGCAACCAAAATGCCCCAAAGAAGGAAAATCCAAAGCCTGCCAGACAGCAATCGATACATGGCTTATTCCACGTTTAATTTTTTACGCTCGTGAACTACAAAATACAGATTCCGTAGATAAATAAACAGACCGGTAAATTGCCCGACGATAAAAACCGGGTCTTGCCGGTAAATCGCATAAGCCAGAAGAGTAACGCCGCCGCCGATGCTGAAATACCAGAAAGCGATAGGAAATACGCTTTTTTTCTCACGCTCGCTCTTAAGCCATTGCACTATAAATCGAGCGGAAAATAACGCCTGCCCCAGAAAACCAATAACAAGCCACACGTCTTCTTTATCCACGTTCAATTTCGTTTGCCTCCGGCAATTTTGTCCGTTTCTGCAGCCATATCACACCTAATATATCGGCAATTCCTACCCATAGCCGGTCTAACGTACCATATTTTGAATAGCCATGCGCCCTGGCTCTGTGATTAACCGGTTCGGAAATTACCTGCCCGCCCGCTCTTAATATCAACGCAGGCAGGAAGCGATGCATATGATCAAAATACGGCAAACCCATAAATTTATCCCTTAAAAACACCTTTAATCCGCAACCTGTATCCGGCGTATTATCGCCTAATAGACCGGAACGAACGGCATTGGCGACTCTCGATGAAAAAAGTCGCCATGCGGAATCATGGCGTTTGTTTCTCCATCCGGCCACCATCCATAGGTCGCTGTTGATTTTCCTTTGTTGCCTTAATGCCTGATACAAACGCGGAATGTCGGACGGATCATTTTGTCCATCACCATCCAGCGTTGCGATATAAGGGTAGCTTGCCGCCTCTACTCCGGTATGAATGGCTGCGCTTTGCCCGCAGCTTTGCTGATGCCTGATTACCCTCAAAGCTGTGACATGTTGCTGCGCCTGCTTTAAAACTGCCGCCGTATCGTCATTGCTGCCGTCATCGACATAGATGATTTCATAGGCTTTGGCCTCACCCATTGTCGCAACAATCTCTTCAATTAAAGGGGTTACATTATCAGCTTCATTATAAACAGGAACAACAATCGAAATTTTCACGACCCCTCTCTTTAAATAGCCATAAAAAAAGGCCACATCCTACGAATGCAGCCCTTTTTTATTTCCATATGAGCAACGCGAGTTACTACATAATGAAGCAACCGATTAACGTTTTGAGTACTGCGGACGCTTTCTGGCTTTGTGTAAACCCACTTTTTTACGTTCTACAATACGCGAATCGCGGGTAACAAAACCGGCTTTTCTAAGTGCCGGGCGCAAGGCCTCATCGTATGCCATCAATGCACGCGTCAGGCCGTGCCGAATAGCGCCGGCCTGTCCTGATGGACCTCCGCCTTTAACGATTACGTTAACATCGAATTTGCCTTCCATGTCGACACAACCCAGCGGTTGACGGGAAACCATCTGGTCGGTTTTACGACCGAAATATTCTTCGATAGTTTTTGTGTTAATAGTGATTTTTCCGGTACCTGATGTTGCGTAAACGCGTGCTATTGCACATTTACGACGACCTGTTCCGTAGTACTGAGCTGCTGCTACCATGATCTACCCGCTTATAATTCTAATACTTGTGGCTGTTGAGCCTGATGATCGTGTTCAGGACCTGCATAAACTTTCAATTTCTTGAACATTGCACGACCCAGCGGATTGTTAGGTAACATACCTTTAACTGCTGTAGTAAGAATACGATCAGGGAAAGTTTTTCTTAATTTGCCCAGGCTAACGGTTTTAAGATTACCGATATAACCTGTATGGCGATGATACAATTTATCATTTTCTTTATTGCCGGTAACGCCTATCTTCTCTGCATTCACTACAATAATGTAATCACCGGTATCAACATGCGGTGTGTATTCTGGTTTATGTTTACCGCGAAGGCGAAGCGCAATTTCAGAAGCAAGACGACCAAGCGTCTTTCCTTCTGCATCGACCACGTACCAATCACGCTTAACTTCTGCTGGCTTTGCACTAAATGTTTTCATCGTTGCTTAGGCTTTCTGTTAAAGGCTCAATATAAAGAGCGAAATTCTACTAAGTATTATCATATTTTTCAAGTTTATTTGTTTATAGATGAAAAGCAGGGAAGCTCATAGCTTGAGCTTTTTATCTATTACGCCAATTATAATTTAATATTTAATGAATGTAACTTGCGATAAAGATGCGTTCGCTCCATACCTACTGCGGCAGACAATTTTGCAACACTGCCCCCCGTTCTCTCGAAATGGTATTCCAGATAAGCCTTCTCAAAATGATCCCTGGCCTCTTTTAGCGGTAAATTAAAAAACTCGGGCACCGAATGGGCGGTAACGGTATCGCCAATCACCGAGCCCAGCGCCGCTTTTACCTCATCCAGCTCTATATCTTCCCCGGCGCCCAAAATCATCAAGCGTTGCACCAGATTTTTCAATTCCCGCACATTTCCGCGCCAGCTGTAGTTGCGTAAAAAATTTTGCGCCGCCATCGAAAACTTCCGAAAAGATAATCTATCCTGACTGACAAAATAATCGACATAAAAGCTCAGCAATGCCGGCACGTCCTCACTGTGTTCCCGAAGCGGCTGAATATCGAGGGAAACCTCATTAAGCAGGTAATACAGATCCTGCCGAAAACGTCCGGCCTTGACCTCCTCATCCAGGGCAATGCGGCTTGACGCCACCACGCGGACATCGACCCGAACAGCCTCGCTGCCGCCTACCCGCAGGAACGAACTGGACTCCAGAGCGCCGAGCAGCCTTAGCTGGGTTTCCTTATCCATGCCGCCGATTTCGCCTAAAAACAGCGTTCCCTTATGCGCCCGTTCCAATAAGCCAGGATAAACCCTACCTGCATCTTCTTTGCCGAAAAATTCGACCGCCGAATTTTCCGGCGATATGCTGCCTACCGCCACATCCACAAAGGGTCCGTCCCGATGCGCGCTGTTATTGTGCAGGTATCGCGCATACATCTCCTTGCCGACACCGGCCTCACCGACAAATAATACCCTGGCGTCATGCTGAGCCAAGCGTTTTAATTGATCCTTGATTCGCGCAACGGTGGCACTCTTGCCAACAGGTTCAATATCGGCGGCCAACTGCTGCTTAAGTCCTGCATTTTCTATTTGCAGACTGCTGGCTTCCAAAGCTCTTTCTACGATCAATAATAATTTTGCCAAAGACAGCGGCTTCTCAAGAAAATCATAAGCCCCCAACCGGGTGGCTTCAACAGCGGCCTCAACGGAACCATGCCCCGACATCATAACCACGGGACAAAGCAGGGCTTCTTCGGCCACCCATTCTTTCAACAGGGTAATGCCGTCGGTATCCGGCATCCAAATATCAAGCAGGATTAAATCGGGAGCATTGGACCTTTTTAATTCCCTGGCTGCGCCGGCATTTTCGGCAGTAGCAACCTGATATCCTTCATCCTCGAGAATTTCGCAGACCAGGCGGCGAATATCCGGCTCATCATCTACAACCAATATACGCGGTATGTGTGTATTCATATTTTTTACAGCATCTCAAAAATTACACGCCGGAAGCTGAATAATAAATCCCGCCCCCACTTTACGGCTGGTGTCGACCCATATCGCACCACCGTGTTCTTCAATTATTTTTTTAACTATCGCCAAACCCAAACCGGTCCCCTTGGCCTTAGTGGTCACGTAGGGTTCAAAAATTTGTTCAATTTGCTCATCTTTAATGCCCGGCCCGTCATCATAAAGCGCTATTTCGATAAAATCGGTATTATTTTTTTGCACCCGGTGCAGGCTTATTTCGATCAACCCTTTGGCGTCTATCGCTTCCAGCGCATTTTTTATCAGATTATGCAGCACCTGCCTGATGCTGACCGGGTCGCCTTTAATCATCATCAAACCGGCATCATAATCGGCTTTAAATCTGACGCCCGACTTTAACGCATAAAGCGCCAGTACTTCCTGAACCAAACCGGGCAAATCGATGTCCACCGTCTGCTTTTTGGACGGTTTGGCGTATTCCGAAAAATCATCCACCATTTCTTTCATCGCCTCAACCTGCTGTACGATGATGGTGGTTGAGCGCTGCAACATATCCGCGTCACCGGAGCCCAACTTGCCAGCCAGCTTATGCTGCAAGCGTTCTGCAGATAACTGTATCGGCGTTAGCGGGTTCTTGATTTCATGGGCCAGCCTTCTGGCCACCTCGCCCCAAGCCGCATTTTTTTGGGCCTGAATCAGATCGGTCACATCGTCAAAGACCACCACCGCCCCGACCCGCAAACCTTCCTGGGAAAACAGCGGAGTCCCCCTGCACAGCAATTCCTGCCGACCATTGGGACCTAAAAAGGCAATCCGCTGCTGCCATATATCATCGGCCTGTTCCAATAAGCGCTGAATGGATTTTAGCGGTTCAGCCAATTCTGCATAGCTCTGAACCAGTTCCAACAAAGTCCGCCCGACAAACTGATTCACATGAATATGAAAAATCCTGTAAGCCGCCTGATTCGCCGTGCGTATCTTGTGCTCCGCATCAAAACTGATCACTCCGGCCGTTAAATTCGCCAGTATCGTTTCCAGATAAGCCCGTTGATTTTCCACCTCAATACCGGCCATTCGGGTTTCATCGCTGGCCCTGGCAATACGATGCGTCATTTCATTGAATGACTCCACCAGAAAACCCAAATCATCCTGGGCAATAACCGGCAGCTCCTGGTCGTAATGCCCGGAAGCCACCGCCTGCGTACCCTTAACCAGCGCCTTTACCGGCGCAACAATATTACGGATACTGATAAAAGCCACCCAGATAGCCGCCAGCAAACTCATCAATAAAACCAGCGACAAGGCCAGGGAAAAACTCAACTTTAATGAATCCCTTAGAAAATGCATCTCCTGATAACGCCCAAATGCAAATTCCACCGAGTCGGCCAAATCGGCAATTCTTATCGGAACCGGATATAAAGTTTGTAAATACTGCGGCTCTTTGCCCTTAACCGTAACGATACTTCTGATCATCAATTCAGCTTCACGCACCGGCGCTAAAGCGACATACTCCCCACTCTGCCGTAATTGCAGCCAGATATTCTCATCCGGCAAACTCGGCAAAATATCGCTGGGATTATTGCTGCTTGAAGCAATAATCCTGCCCTGCCGGGAAAACAGCGTCACTTCGGATGCCCCGGAAAGATCACGCAGATTTTCTATCTCAAGTGTCGCCAGCGTCGCCGACGAATCCTCCAGCTTCTCGGCCAATTGCCGGGTTTTTTTCAAATGCCAGCGCATCCGCTGATCCAAGGATGCCTGACTCAGTTCCAACGCGTCTTCCATCGCCCGGTCTATTTCCACATTAAACCAGCTATCGATGCCTTGATGCAGGAACTGCATCGAAAAATAAAATACAATAACGGCAGGCGCCAAGGCCAGCACCACAAACAGCGACACCATGCGCGTGGTCAGCCTCGACCCCGCCTCGCGTTTTTTTAGCTGCCGCGCCAATGAGTAAATATTGGCGCCGACCAGCGCCAACAACACCACCGATCCCAGCGCGTTGACCAAAAGCAGCCATGAATACATCGCGCTCAGCTCTGAGGATTCCTGCGTCGCCGAGCTCATAAGCTGCAGCAATAGCAAAATCAGGCCGAACAAGACCAATATGGATAGACTGACGGGGGGTTTTATTTTGTCAAAGGCCATAATGTCCAATCACTGGATAAATACCATTGAGGGTTAGCATAGGCAACCGGGCGTAGCGGCAAAGGCAGCGCATCCCGGTCGAGAGTGACTTTTATGCCGACTGAGTAACGCTTTCCCGGCACATAAAACGCCTTATCCATCACCCGAAAATCACGTATCGTTGACATCAGATCCAGCGCCGCCGGCAGCGTAGAAAAATTATACACCTCGTGACTAACCTCATTTCTGACCCGATACATGTTCAGCAACGCATGATACTGAATGCGGTAACGGAGGACTGTACTTTTCAATGTAGCGTCCAAGAAATAATCGCGATGCTGTAGGGTTTTGATATGTATATCCCAATACAAAGGCACGCCGTTTTGCAGCGCCTCCTTTGCCCGCGCGCTAAGTTGATAATTTATATCCGCGGACAGCATATAACTATCGCCTTGCAACGTTATCTCGGCATTTTTCACCGTCACGCCGAACCCTTCGGTCACACCCTGCGCAGACTCTTTGCCCGCACTCTGGACAGGCCTTTCGACGGGACTCAGGCCAGGCGTGCCGGCATAGCCTAAAGCAGGCAGCAGCAATGCCAAAAAACACAGCAATAAATATTTATTGCTTGCCGATGCGCGCATAATAAAATCCGTCCATTGCCGATTCACCGGTAAAAATCTGCCGTCCGCATGCTCCGGCGGCTCCCCAGTCTGCATCTATAGGCAATTCTACCGCATCGCTGTGCCCGGCTAAAAAAGCTTGAACCTGCTGCTCGTTTTCCTGTTTCAAAATGGAACAGGTCGCGTAAACCATCAGTCCTCCGGATGCCAACAGCGGCCAGACGGCTTGCAGGATGGATTTTTGCAAGGCCTGCAACTGCCCAATATCCTCGGCTCTGCGCAACAACTTAATATCGGGGTGACGGCGGATAACCCCCAAGGCTGAGCACGGCGCATCCAGTAAAATCCGGTCGAACGGCTCGCCGCCACACCAGCTTGCAGGGTTTGCAGCATCGCCAACGACCAGCTTGGCCTGCAAATTTAAACGCTGTAGATTTTCGCTGACCCGCTGCATTCTGGATTCGTCTATATCGACGGCAACCAACTCTTTCAGCTGCGGCTGAGCTTCAAGAATGTGCGCAGCTTTGCCACCCGGCGCGGCGCATATATCCAGCACACGCTGTCCCGGCTGAACATCCAGCAATCCGGCCGCCAATTGCGCGGCGGCATCCTGAACGGAAACCAGTCCATCGGCAAAGCCGGGCAGCAAATCTACCGGCGCCGGTTTATCCAGCATAATCGCCGATGTGCAAAAGCTGACAGGTTCGGCCGCTATGTCCTGCCCGGTTAATAATTGCAGATAGCTCTCGCGGCTTATTTTCGCCAGATTGACCCGCAACACCATCGGCGGTTGCTGGTTGTTTTCCATAAAAATTCGTAACGCCTGCTCAGGCCAGTCCCGCTCAATTTGCTTGATCAGCCAGTCGGGATGGCTCAGCGCTGCGACCTGGAATTTATCGGCTTTGTGTTCAAGCCCTTCCTGCTCTCGCAAATAGGTCCTGAGCACCGCATTGATCAGCGATTTGGCCCAAGGTTTTTTCCGTGCCGCCAAAACCGTTTCGGACACCGCCGCATGGGGTTTTACCCGCATGAATTTAAGCTGGTACAGCCCCACCAAAGCCAGCGCCTTAACGTCCGCATCTTTTAGCGGTTTATCCAGTAATTGACTTAAAATAAAATCCAGCCGGTGGTATTGCCTGCAAACGCCGTAGCATAGCGCTTGAATAAAGGCCCGGTCTTTAGCCGACTCTATGCTCAGAAATGCATTATCCAGAGCGGCGGTTAAAGACTGCCCGTCTTGCAAAACCCGGGACAGTACCCGGGCCGCGACTAATCTCGTATTCACTGAATATTCAACCGAGTCTGACTCCATTAACGTCATGGGCACTGAGAAAAGCCTGAACAGGCATGCGTTTACCGCCCGGCAACTGCACTTCCAGCAACCTTAAAAAGCCTTTTCCGGTCGCCACATCCATGTTTTTATCGGCACAGCGCACTATGCCGGGTTCCAGCTGTACCGACGAATCGTCATTCACTTCCACAGCCTGCCAGATGCGTAACACATTGCCTTGGTAAAGCGTTTGAGCGACCGGCCAGGCATTTAATCCCCTTATTTTTCGGGCTATGTCCGCAGCAGGTTGCGTCCAGTCGATAGCCGCTTCGCTTTTTTCCAGTTTTTCAGCGTAGGTCACCAGCGCCTCATCCTGAGGTTCGGGATGAACGGTTCCCGCTTCTATCTGCTCCAGCACTTTCGACAGGCCTATAGCCCCCAGTGCGGCCAATTTGTCATGCAAATCGCCGGCCGTATCGGTCTGGCCGATCACGCATTCTTCCTTGTGCAGCATGTCGCCGGCATCCAGTTTGCGCACTATCTGCATAATGGTTACGCCGGTTTTCTGATCCCCCGCCATCAATGCCCGCTGAATCGGAGCGGCCCCGCGCCAGCGCGGCAACAATGATGCATGCACATTGATGCAGCCCAGCTTGGGCGTGTCCAGAACGTCTTGCGTTAAAATCATGCCGTAAGCAACCACCACCATCAAATCGGCATTGAATGAGCTGATTTGCTGCAAGTCCTCGCTGGTTTTCATCGTAAGCGGCTGATAAACAGGGATTCCGGCGGTTAAGGCCAGTTCCTTGACCGGACTTGGGTGCAATTTGCGCCCTCTGCCCGCCGGACGGTCGGGCTGGGTATAAACGGCGCAAATCTCGTGCTTCGAATCCAGCAACATCTGTAGACAAGGCACGGCGAATTCAGGAGTGCCGGCAAAAATTATCTTCATGCTCAGCCCGCTTCCATCTTATGAATTTTTTCCAATTTTTTCTTAATCCGCTGCCGTTTTAACGGCGAAATATAATCGACGAACAGTTTTCCGTCCAAATGATCCAGTTCATGCTGAACGCACACGCACAGCAAATCCTTGGCGCTTAATTCAAAAGGCTCGCCCTCTCTGTTGAGCGCCTTTACGATGATGTGTTCGGCCCTGGTCACTTTTTCAAAAAAACCCGGCACCGAAAGACAGCCTTCTTCAGACTCCTTAATCCCGTCTTTTTCAATAATTTCAGGATTGATTAAACATAACGGGGTATCCTTTTCCTCGCTGACATCGATGACGACTATCCTCTGATGCACATTGACCTGAGTAGCGGCCAAACCTACACCATGCGATTCGTACATGGTTTCAAGCATATCATCGACCAATTTTTTGACGTTATCATCGACCGTTTTTACGATTGCCGCCTTCTTGCGCAACCGTTCATCCGGAAACTCGAGAATAGATAGAATACTCAACAAACTCTCCACTATAATAATTGAATACTGGAATTCTATCCGAATTCATCTAAACTTTGAATTCAGATAGCGCAAAAAGACTCCACAGGAACCCAAATGGCTTTTCGAACACTCACAGGATTGGTCGCTTCCCTGCTCATCAGCTTAAGCGTCTGGGCCGATGACCAATCCGCCTCGAGCGGATTGGCACGCAATGCGCCCACAGGGGCGCGGGCATGGACAGCCCGTGATGAAATACAAATAAACCCGGCTCACCCCGATCAATATACCGTCGTCAAAGGCGACACCTTATGGGAACTATCCGGTAAGTTTTTAAAGCACCCCTGGCAATGGCCTGAGTTATGGAGCCGCAACGCCCAGATTAAAAATCCTAACCTCATTTATCCCGGCGATACGCTTTATTTTTCCATCGTCGACGGCAAGCCGCAGCTCAGCCTTTCCAGAAGCGAACTGCCTCAGGCCCAAGCCAACCCCGGCTCTCCCTGCGTGCTTCGGGAAGAAGACTATAAACATGGACGCAAAAACTTTGCCGTCTCCGAAGATGGAAAGGTGCTGCCTTGTATTCGGGAAACCGACCTAAAACAGTCCATCAAATTAATCCCTACTGAAGCCATAGCCAGTTACCTGACATCACCCAAAGTGGTAGGCGAAAATGAGCTCAATAATGCGCCTTATGTTGTTGGGCTTGCCGGTGAACATCTGATTGTGGGTGCTGGCGACCGTGTTTATGTGCGTTCGATAACCGAACCGAAAAATCTGTCGTACACGATTTACCGGGCGGGGAGCGCCTATATCAGTCCTGAAAGCGGAGAAGTCCTGGGCTATGAAGCACAATATATTGCCGATGCCTCACTGCAACAACCCGGCGACCCGGCAACCCTATCCATAACCAAAGCAGCCACTGAAGTTCGCATCGGTGACCGGGTTATGCCTACTGTTGAAGAAGATATTGCGTTAAATTATTTCCCCCGCCCGCCTGAACAAAGCATAAAAGGCAGTATTATCAGCGTGCCTGGCGGCGTTTCCCAAATTGGCCAATATAACGTGGTCGTGATAGACAAAGGCATTGCAGACGGCCTTTTACCCGGGCACGAGCTGGACATCTATCAGCACGGCGATCTTGTCAAAGATTCGTACAGCCCGATTAAAAACGATCTGGTTAATCTTCCCGATGAAGTTGCCGGCACCCTGATGGTTTTCCGCCCATTTGAGCGCGTCAGTTACGCTCTGGTCATGAAAGCGACCCAGGCGCTTCATGTTTTAGACAAAGTTAAAACCCCCTGAACATTACCTCGCAACAATCCGACCGCGACATAAAATACTGGCTTGCGCTATTGCGTACGCCGGGTGTCGGTTGCCGGACATTCCTCCGCTTACTGACCAGCCATACGCCGGCGCAGTTATTTGCAGAATCGTCATCCGCACTGAGCGCATTGGGCCTAAAAAGCGACATCGTTAATGCGATCAGGAATCCTGACTGGGCGCTGATCGACTATGATCTGTGCTGGCTGAATCAAGAAAATAACCATGTCATCACCCTCAATGACGCAAACTATCCGCCGCTGCTAAAGGAAATCCCCGATCCTCCGCCTCTGCTGTTCGTGCGCGGCAATCCGGAACTGTTATCGTTGCCGCAAATTGCCATCGTGGGCAGCCGCAACCCTTCGTCTTCAGGTCTCGAAATCGCCTTTAACTTTGCCAAGACCCTGAGCCATTGCGGCTTTGCGATCACCAGCGGACTGGCTTTAGGCATAGACGCGGCCAGCCATCAGGGCGCATTAAGAGCCAAAGGTTATACGATTGCGGTAGCCGGAACCGGGCTGGATCGGGTCTATCCTGCGAGGCATAAAGACCTGGCCACTGAAATCGTCAATACCGGCGCGATGATCTCTGAGTTTCCGCCCGGCACTACCGCAAAAGCCAACCACTTTCCCAGACGCAACCGCATTATCAGCGGCTTGTGCCAGGGCCTGTTGGTGGTCGAAGCCGCCAAGCACAGCGGTTCATTGATTACGGCCCGAATGGCCCTGGAACAAAACCGTGAAGTTTTTGCGATACCCGGCTCCATTCACAACCCGCTGGCCCGCGGTTGCAACGCGCTAATCCGTGAAGGCGCAAAACTTGTCGAAACAACCCAAGATATTCTTGAGGAACTAAACCAATACAATCAACAGGATGAGAATTTCGCTCCACCAACAATGCAAACAACACTTGACCTGGAGCAACAAACATTATTGAATCTTGTCATGTTTAGCCCAACTTCCATCGATACCCTGGTTGAAAATGCCAACGAATCCGTCGAAGTTGTTTCGTCAATGTTACTGATTCTGGAACTGCAAGGATACATAGAAGCATCCGCCGGCGGTTGCTATACGAGAATAAAATAATCATAAACAACTAAAACCTATGAAAGAAAATATTTTTGATGTCCTGATGTACTTGTTTGAAAACTATATGGAAGATGAAATTGAAATACTTCCTGACAGTGACATCGTCAGAACGGAATTACTGGAAGCGGGCTTTGAGCAGATTGAAGTCAATAAAGCTTTCGACTGGCTGGAGTCGCTTAGTCTGCAACGGGCTATAAAAGCATCCGTCTCACCGGCATTCCGCATATTCTGTAGTCAGGAGAAGGCCAGGCTGGATATTGAATGCCGCAATTTGCTTATGTTCCTTGAGCATAGCGGCATCCTGAACTCAGCCAACCGGGAAATTGTCATTGACCGGGCCATGGCGCTGGAAAATGAAGAAATCTCGATGGAAAAGCTAAAATGGATAGTGCTGATGGTGTTGCTCAGCCAACCGGACGAGGAAATCGCCTTCTCCAGAATGGAAGATATTGTCTATGACCTTATTCCAACTTACTTGCATTAAAAAATAGGCGAAAGGCGAAGGGCTAAAGGCAAAAAACGTACACTTTCGCCCTTCGCCCTTCGCCCTTCGTCTTTAGCCCTTCGCCTTTCACCCTTTTTGAATAAATGAGTAAGAACCTCGTCATTGTAGAATCACCCGCAAAAGCCAAAACCATCGAAAAATATTTGGGCAAGGACTTTCAGGTTTTGGCCTCGTACGGACACGTACGCGACCTGATCCCCAAAGAAGGCGCAGTCGACCCGAACAACGACTTCGCGATGAAATACGAAGTCATCGACCGCAACCAAAAACATGTGCAAGCTATCGCCAAAGCCCTTAAGACCGCAGACACCTTATATTTGGCGACTGACCCTGATAGAGAAGGGGAAGCCATTTCCTGGCATTTGCTTGAACTGCTGAAAGAAAAAAAGCTGCTCAAAGACAAGCCGGTGCATAGGGTCGTATTCCATGAAATCACCAAAAAAGCCGTCACTGAAGCCATTGCCAACCCGGAGCAAATAGCCGTCAACCTGGTCAACGCCCAACAGGCGCGCCGCGCTTTGGATTATCTGGTCGGCTTTAACCTGTCGCCGCTGTTATGGAAAAAAATCCGCCGAGGATTGTCTGCTGGCCGCGTACAAAGCCCGGCCCTGCGCATGATCGTCGAGCGCGAACTGGAAATCGAGGCCTTCAAAACCCGCGAATATTGGACGATTGATGCGGCCTTGACCGCGCAGGATCAAGCCTTCAAAGCCAAACTGACCCAGTTTGACGGCGAAAAAGTCAGCCAATTCAGCATTACCGATGAAGCGCTGGCGGAAAAAACCAGGCAAACCTTGCTGGATGCCGCCGACGGCCAATTAATGGTCGCCAAGCTGGAAAAGAAACAGCAAAAGCGCAACCCGGCCCCGCCGTTCATCACCTCGACGCTGCAACAGGAAGCCTCGCGCAAACTGGGTTTTACCACCAAGCGCACGATGATCGTCGCCCAGCAGCTTTATGAAGGCATCGACATAGGCGGCGAAACCGCAGGTCTAATCACCTACATGCGTACCGACTCGGTCAACCTGTCGGTAGACGCCGTCGAAGAAATCCGCGCGCTGATTGCAGAAAACTACGGCGCTGAAAATGTGCCCAAAGAGCCGAGAGTCTTCAAGACCAAGTCGAAAAACGCCCAAGAAGCGCACGAAGCGATACGCCCGACCTATCCCCGGTATTTGCCCAGCCAGCTGAAAGACCACTTGAGCATTGAGCAGTTCAAGCTTTATGAGCTGATCTGGAAGCGCACCATAGCCTGCCAGATGATTCACGCCACGCTGAATTTGGTCGCCGTCGATTTGACCTGCGGCGACGGCAAGCACGTATTCCGGGCAACCGGCTCCACGATAGCCTCGCCCGGCTTCATGGCCGCGTATCTGGAAGGAAAAGACGACAGCAAAGAAAGCGACGACAAGGAAAGCTTCCTGCCGCCGATGGAAGAAGGCCGCCCCGTCCAGCTGGGCGACATCAATGCCGCACAGCACTTCACCGAGCCGCCGCCGCGCTACGGCGAAGCCAGTTTGGTAAAGTCCCTTGAAGAACACGGTATCGGCAGGCCGTCGACCTATGCGTCGATTATTTCGACTCTGCAAAACCGCGAATACGTCACGCTGGACGGCAAACGCTTCTACCCGACCGATGTCGGCCGTATCGTCAACAAATTCCTGACCGAACATTTCACCAAATACGTCGATTACGATTTTACCGCCAACCTGGAAGACGAACTGGATGCGGTTTCGCGGGGGGAAAAAGACTGGATTCCGTTGATGCGCGATTTCTGGACGCCGTTCACCACGCTGATTCAGGAAAAAGAAGAAAGCGTCCAGCGCAAGGATGTCACCCAGGAAGCCATCGACGAAAAATGCCCCGATTGCGGCAGCCCGCTGTCCATTCGCCTGGGAAGGAACGGCCGGTTTATCGGCTGCACCAACTATCCCGAGTGCTCGTATACCCGGAACCTGAACGATGACGGCGGCGCCGGCGATGAACCCGAAGTCGTGGAAGGCCGAGTCTGCCCCAAATGCGAATCGCCTTTGGTCATCAAGACCGGACGCTACGGCAAATTTATCGGTTGCAGCGCTTATCCCAAATGCAAACATATCGAGCCGTTGGAAAAACCGACAGACACCGGCGTCGAGTGCCCGCAATGCAAGAAAGGCAACATCCTCAAGCGCAAGTCCCGGAACAGCAAGATATTTTATTCCTGCTCGGAATACCCGAAATGCGATTACGCATTATGGAACGCGCCGATCAAAGAAAGCTGCCCGGAATGCGCGTGGCCTATTTTGACGGTCAAAGAAACCAAACGGCGCGGCGTGGAAAAGGTTTGCCCGCAAAAAGACTGCAAATACGCAACGCCGTATGAAGGCGACCCGGCGGATGTGCAGGGGCCTAAAGAGCCTGGAATTTAAATAACTTACTGATGTTACGCACGGATGGTATTTCTCCCGTTTGCCGCGCCGAGCACCGGAGCTTTTATCGAGAACAGCCCGGTTAGGGGCGCGGCAGGGATGCCGCGCGTCAGCAGAGGGGCAGGAGCCCCTTCTGCTGACCCTCGATAAAAGCGAGGAGCACAGGAAATAAGCGGCAATCGGGTCGCCTTTTCTTTGGTTACTTTCTTTTGGCGACGCAAAAGAAAGTAACTCGCTTTCGGGTGCGACAACCCGATTCAATCAAGTGTCGCGCTAGCGACTCCTTAATGTTCAAGCGCTCGAAACTCGACTAACTGCGTAACATCAGTAACTTATTTAGCTCCACGCAAGCCATTACTGCCGTCATTCCGGCATGGACTGCCGGAATGACGAGTTATATAGATACCCATACTTATAAACTTAGCTCTCCAAACTCGAAAATGCCCTACCACTCCTCATTTAAAATAAGAAACGCCGTCCGTCATCTCAAAGACGGCGCTGTGATCGCTTACCCCACAGAAGCGGTCTACGGCTTAGGCTGCGACCCGCTTAACGAAGACGCGGTGATGGCCCTGCTCGACATCAAACAGCGCCCGATAGAAAAAGGCCTGATTCTTATCGCCTCATCCCTGGAACAACTACGCCCCTACCTCGTTCTGGATCAAACCGTCATCGACCGCATAACGCCCACCTGGCCCGGCCCTGTCACCTGGGTTATTCCAGCCCGGCCCTGGGTGCCGAAATGGCTGACCGGCGAACACCAGTCGCTGGCCGTCAGAGTGACCAACCACCCGATAGCCCGCGACTTATGCGCCCAATTCGGCAGTCCGCTGGTTTCCACCAGCGCCAACCCCGCTACCCGGCCCGCCATAAAAGAATCAAGAAAGCTGCTAAAAACCTTTGCCGACTCCGATATTTTTATCGTTCACGGCAAAGTCGGCGAACTTAAACAGGAAACCGCAATTTACGATGCGCTGAGCGGGAAACGCTTGCGTTGAGCGCAAAAAACGCAACACTATCTTTGCTGCAAGGCAAACCGGTAATGAAATACAATCCTTCTCCCGCAACGTAGTGCATTCCAAACGGTTTAATGGGACAAATTTCGCCTAAAGATTTAATTCCTCCTAATTCACCGGTATGTTCAAACAATTCAATTTTGCCGCCAGGAAAACCTTGAAAGACATCATTGGACTTGTCCTTACCGCGAATGATGCGATTTAATCTAAACTTGGCGTAATCCCAGTTGGTCTGTGGATAAGAGACCACAAATCTTGTTATGTTTGCATTCATGAAATGGTTGTAACTTCTCATTAACCACAGGTAGCTGCCGCATGAATCGAGTGGACAGGTGCGGAATTTTCTTTTTACCCGGCCGCCTACCCTTAAGATAATACCGAACGAAGCCCGCCATTCTAGCGCGGCAGGGCAAGTAGAGCAACACAGAATTCATCGCGTAGGTGATTGATTATGGCTGGTTTCTGCTGTTGATATCCCCCCTTCCGCTTTGAGTCACTGACCCGGTCTTTCGCGAATGACGCGGCTTGGACAAAGCCCGTTATTCAAAATTGATGTTCAACAACATTCTGATGCTATCCGATTTCCAGACAGCCTGCATATCCTGTGATTTATCCCGGCAAGATGAATCCGGCGAGCGGGGATTCGTTAATATTTCGAAATATATCCGCGATGCTTACTTTAAATGCCAATAAGTGACTGTAAAACGATCCCATTGGTTCAGCTCAATCCAAAAAAGCCCGAATCGCCGCTATCCCCTGGCCGCCGCTTTGCCGCGCTATGGACAGGCTGGACTCTGCCATGCCGCCGAGGGCGTAAACGGGCAGGTTGACTTTGGCAACCAGTTCGGTGAATTGCTCCCAGCCGAGCGATGCCGCTCCCGGGTGAGTTTGGGTTGCCAGCACCGGGGCCAGCACGACAAAATCCACGCCTATGTTTTGCGCATGTTGCAGCTGCTCGAGATTGTGACATGATGCGGCAAGCCACCGGGTGTTTGCGGGACGCGCAACCAAGGCCTGTCCTGAGCTTAGCCGAAGGGCCTGTCCCGAGGGAGAATGAAGGGCCATTAAGTCTCGGCTGGTCAAATGGATGCCGTCCACTTCGCCTGAATATTCAACAGCGGAATTCATTAACAGCAAGGCCTGTTGCTGACGGCATAACGGGTAAGCCTGTTCGATAAACTCTGCGACGGCGGCGGGCGAAAGGTTTTTCAATCTTGCCTGGATCAGCTTGACGCCCCGGTTCAATATTTTTTGCAGGTTAGTCAGCAACAAAGCCTTATCCGCGTCATCCAGAATCGCGTAATGCGGCGGCAGCCGGGCGGCGGTGATGATGGGCCGATTGGCGGCGGGAAATGCATAACGTTCCAGTTCAGCAGGCATCACCCACTTAAACGGTTGGCCTTCGCAGCTTCTAGCCTCGCCTGAAAACTGCTCGACCAGAAACACCTTTAATTGTACGGACAGATCGGGGTATTGATGGTTGATGACAATCAGCGGGGTGGCGGCAGCCACGGTGATATTAAGTTCTTCTTTGAGTTCGCGGGCCAATGCTTCTACAGGGGTTTCCGATGCTTCGATCTTGCCGCCGGGAAACTCCCACAAGCCGCCTTGATGCGACTCGGCATGGCGCAGGGAAATCAGAATTTTTCCTTCCGGGTTTTTGACTACGCCTACGGCGACTTGGAGGGGATTCATTTTTTGAGCCTTGCGCCGTGTACCTTTTGTCTACGTCCGGTATTCCGCATTGATTTTCACATACTCATAAGACAAATCGCAGGTTAAAACTTCCTGTACGGCCTCGCCGCGCCCCAGTTTGACGATGACGGTGATCTCTTCCTGATTCATCACCTTTTGCCCGGCTTCCTCGGTGTAATCGTCGGCTCTGCCGCCGTTTCTGACGATGCAGACGTCATCCAGATACAGCTGCACGTCTTCCAGCACCATGTTCTCGACGCCGGCGCGGCCCACCGCCGCCAGTATCCGGCCCCAGTTCGGGTCGCTGGCGAAAAAGGCGGTTTTGACCAGCGGCGAATGGGCGATGGTTTTGCCGACGCGCACCGCTTCTTCATCGGTCAAAGCCTGCTCGACCACGATGCGCATCAGCTTGGTTGCGCCCTCCCCGTCCCTGACGATGGCTTCCGCCAATTGTTTGCAAACAGCCGTCACGGCGTCGGCAAAAATTTGGTAATTCCCGCTACCCTGCGTAATTTCGGGGGCTAGTGAGCAGCCGCTGGCCATCAATACGCAGGCATCGTTGGTCGAGGTGTCGCCATCGACGGTGATGCGGTTGAACGATTGCTCAACGGCCAACGCCAAACAATTCTGCAACAGGGCTTGGCCGATTTTCGCATCGGTCGCCATAAATCCCAACATGGTCGCCATATTCGGCTGGATCATGCCCGCGCCTTTGGAGATGCCGTTGATGGCGACCGATTGACCTTCGATTTCGATAACCCTGGATACGCCTTTCGGGAAAGTGTCGGTGGTCATGATCGCCTGGGCCGCCTTGTCCCAGTTGTCGGTATCAAGGTTGCTGACCGCTTCCCGCAAGGCGGCTTTGATTTTGCCCACCGGCAGCGGTGACCCGATGACGCCGGTTGAAAAAGGCAGCACTTGCGCCGCAAGGCCGTCTACAACTTCGGCAAGATCGGCGCAGGTCGCCAACGCATCCTGCATGCCCTGCTCGCCGGTACCCGCATTGGCGTTGCCGGAATTAATCAGCAACCAGCGCGGACTATGGACCAGATTCGCTTTTGCCACATGCACGGGCGCGGCGCAAAAGGCGTTTTGGGTAAAAACCGCCGCACAGCTTGAATGCTCGACCATTTGAATGACCAGAATATCATCCCTGACGGTTTGCTTGATGCCTGCGTTCGCCGTACCCAGCGTTATGCCTGCTACCGGGTGCATGGTCGGAAAACTGCACTGCCCTACTGCCATAAATTAAGCCTCATTTGCTGGTTCCCAATCTCCAGATTGGGAACCCAGAAGGCGAAGCTCCAGCTTCGCGAAACAGGAAGCTGGAGCTTCCAAAACCGAATTCCCAAGCTTGAGCTTGGGAACTAGCGAATTTCTTAGACTTTAAAAAACACAAACACATTATCGACTTTTTTAACTTCCAGGCGCATCAGTTTGCATTGCCTTCTTATTTTTTCCAGCTGCTCCGGCTGACCGCTGATCGCAAAAGGCAAAATCACTTCCACTTCAATCTGGCCGTCCAGATAATGGATTCTGAAATCTTCTATAGCCAGCTTAACGTCCACCAGGTAACGATCCAGCAGCCGCTGCACTTCGCGGCGTGACAGAGGCCTGGATTGCTCCTGCAAACTTTCGTCATCTTCAGGATCGACATGCACCAGCACATCCATCACGTCATCAAAACGCCGGATCAGATCATCCCTGACGATATCGCCGATCATATGCCCTTCCGAGACGGTAATGCGGGGATCGACGACGATATGCGCATCAATCAGCGCATCCTCGCCCATTTGCCGGGTGCGCAATAAATGGATGTCCTCGACTCCGTCAATGGCATGAATAGCGGTCCTGATCTCGGCGACCAGTTCGGGCGGCAATGAGGTATCAACCAGTTCCTTGATGCTCTCAAGCACCAGATTCAAGCCGATTTTAGCCACCATCAACGCTACGACAACGGCGGCAATCGCATCGGCCAACGGATAACCCAGCATCACCGCGCCTATGCCGAATAAAACCACCAGCGACGAGAGCGCATCACTACGCTGATGCCAGGCATTGGCCAGCAGTAATTTGGAACGCGTCGTTTTGGCGATGCGTTTGGTGTATTGGTAGAGCCACTCGTTGACCAGGATTGAAATGGCTGCGACGCCCAATGACAATACGTTGGGTACAGGCAATTGTTCAGGATGCGCCATGCGTTCCATGACCGACCAGACGATAGCGCCGCCGATAGCGATTAAACCGGCCCCCAGAATGACCGTCGCTATGGTTTCAAAGCGGCGATGACCGTAAGGGTGTTCGTGATCGGCCTCGCGGCTGCCTAGCTTAACCGCAATAATCACCAAAAGATCGCTGAGCAGGTCCGATAAAGAATGGATACCGTCCGCAATCAAGGCCGCCGACTGTCCGAGGATGCCGAAACCGATTTTAATCAGCGTCTGGAAAACATTAACCGCCGCGCCGATATAGCTGGCCCTGGTTTTCAGTTTATCCATTTTTGCGACATCCAACGCTTCAGCCATTACCCGCCCACTTCCAGAATAATAATATATTCATGATCGCCTGAGATAGTTTCCAGCACCTTATGTCCGTTGATCCGGCACCAGGCAGGAATATCCTGCATCACGCCCGGATCGGTGCAGATAACTTCCAGCTGGTCGCCCGCTTTAAGCTGTTTGACTTTATCCTGGGTGCGAATAACCGGCAACGGGCACAGCAGGCGGCGGGCGTTTAGGATTTCCCTGTTCATATAAACCATTCCTGCGGGATTTCTTCGGCGCCGAACGGCTTGACCTGTATGGTCCTCTCGGAACCGTCTTTGTCGCTAATGCTCACATCGACTTGTTCGGCAGTACGACCTTGACCGTATCGGGCGGTGATCCTTGCCGCCAGAAACAAATCCTCGGCCGAAGGCGAACCGTCCACCAGCACCAGGGGGCCTGCATGACTGGCGCAATTCATCGTGATAAATTCCTTTTTGTAACCCTGCATAAAACGGCCTTCGCCTTCTTCCCTGGCGACTATGATTTTAAAATTTTGCCCCGGCCTGATGTGCCTGCCGACTTTCAGCAGCATCACATCGTCCAGGTCGTATTGTTTATCGCCGTCGCGCGCCTTCCATAAATCGACCAGTTTGGACGAATAACTGGCATCGGTCAGAAAACAGCAGCCGCCCGCAGGCTGGGCGTAGTCATCAAAACCGAATCGCTCGGCCATCGCCATCTGCGGCTTGCGCGAGCGCCCGGTAAAATCGTGCAGCTTTTCCCGATCGACCCAACCTTCCCGTTCCGGCAAGGTAAGCGGCAAGTTCTTGGCGCACAAAGGCCGCAGTAACCGGTCATCAGCGCCTGATTCTCTGGATATTATCGGCATCGTATCTTTGCGTTGCGACATCGGCCGCTGACCGATCACTTCGCCGGTGATGATAAAGTCGAAATCGTTTTCGACCAGCCATTGCTTGGCCTTGTTGACCATGAAAATCTTGCAGTCCAGGCAAGGATTCATGTGCGCGCCGTAGCCGTGTTTGGGATTGATCAGGACATCCTTGTATTCTTCGATCACATCGACGATATGCAGCTTCATGCCCAGTTGTTCGGCAACCCATAGGGAATTGTTGCGTTTGGGCTTGGCCTTGTCATTGGCCCTGATCGCATGGGTGTGGCCTTCCACGCAAAAACCGGTAAAGAAGTTGATGCCTTCGACATGGACGCCCTGCTCCATGATGGTTTTCGCCGCCAGCATCGAATCCAGCCCGCCGGAAATTAACGCCACTGCTTTTCTTTGTTTACTCATATCACTTTAAAAAAATTGGAATTGTTATTTATTATACCGGCTTATCTTCCAATTTTGTTTCCAATCAACAGCTAAAAAAACAGAACACGGAGCACTGCTTCCCAAGCTCCGGAGGCTGTGAAAGTATTAACAAATTGGAGTACAAACCTAGGTTTGTACTCCGACGCTCTAATAATAATCAACAACTTAGAAAACAAGGAGGGGTTCTCAAAGTGATTTTCACAATACTTTCACAGTCTCTCCGGCTTGGGAACTAGCGAAAAAATCCGTCCAATCAGTGTCATCCGTGTTCCATTGTTTCATCAACCGAAATTAATCTTGGCTTCCAGATCATTACTGGAATCGGCATTTTTCAGCGCTTCTTCCAGGCTGATCCGTCCTTCTTTGTAGAGTCCAAACAAGGCGTCGTCAAAGGTTCTCATGCCTTTGCTGCCGCTCGATGTCATAGCCGATTTAATTTCATGCAACTCCCCTTTTAAAATCAGGTTCGCTATATGCGGGGTGTTGATCATCACTTCAATGGCCGCACAACGCTTTCCCGCCGTGTCGGGAATCAGGCGCTGGGAAATAACGGCATTTAAGTTGACGGCAAGATCCATAAACAGCTGCGCGTGATAATCATGGGGGAACATGTTGACTACCCGCTCCATGGCTTGGTTCGCGTTGTTCGAGTGCATGGTCGAGATGCATAAGTGGCCGGTATTGGCCAGTTCCAAAGCCGCCGACATGGTTTCCCGGTCCCGGATCTCGCCGATCAAGATAACGTCCGGCGCTTCCCGCAAACAGGCTTTCAGCGCCCTGGCATAGGAGTCCGTATCCACGCCGACTTCGCGTTGATTGACGATTGATTTCAGGTTCGGGTGCGAGAATTCGACCGGGTCTTCGATGGTCAGAATATGTCCGGCTGAGTTGGCGTTGCGGTGGTTAATCATCGCGGCCAGCGTGGTCGATTTGCCCGATCCGGTACCGCCTACCATTAATAACAGCCCCCGCTTGGCCATAATCAGTTCCATCAAAATATCCGGCGTGCCTAACTCCTTGCCGGTAGGAATGACCGAAGGAATCAGCCGCATCACCAAACCGACGGTTTTGCGCTGATAAAACACATTGGCGCGAAAACGCGCACTGCCGTCAGGCAGGCTGATCGCAAAGTCCAAGTCCCGGGCGGCCAAAAACTCGTCGATTTGTTCCTGGGTCATAATCCCGAATGCGCCGGATTTCGTTAGCTCGGGAGTCAGCAGGAAATCGTCCAGCGCCACGGCCCGGCCGTAAATTTTGGCTTTTACCGGCGATCCGACCGTTAAAAACAAATCCGATGCATTCAATTTAGCCATTTCCATCAGATACGGCAGAATATTGAGGTCATCTTCCGGCATTGCCCCCAGCACTTGGTAACTTTCCACTTCAGGCTCATTGGATTCGGTCTTTGCCGGCGCCGATTCAGGAACAATAAACAGCACCAAACCGTTATCCTCGACCTTGGCGCTAGCCGTAAATTTCTCGCCGTCCGGCGCGGCGCAAGTAAACTTTAGCGCTTTATTCTGGACTAATTCCTGTTTCTGGGCATCATTGATCAGGCTGAAGGTAATTTCCTTAATGATGTTTGAGGTTAGTTCATTTTTACCCAGGGGATATTCCTCCCCTGCTAATCCCAATAGCGCCGGAGAGCCAGACTTTAAAGACAGGCTATCGGCATTTTTTTCCAGCATTAATTTTAAATAAGGTGTCAGGGTCATATCGGTACCTGGTTTTGTATGATGGGAAGGGTTAAAAGGTTCAAGGCGAAAAAAATCGTAACCATTGAATATTTTATTCCTCGTCCCCCCCGTCCTCTTTCGATTGCAACGAAAGTCCGCCCATAGACCTGTCTTCGCCGGACGCCAGTTTGATCTGCAAGCGCAACTCATTTTGGGAATCGGCATTTCTTAAGGCTTCGTCATAATCTATTTTGCCGGCCTGATAAAGCGCCAATAAAGCCTGGTCAAAGGTTTGCATGCCCAGTTCGCGGGATTTGGCCATCAGCGGCTTGATGCTGGAGGCCTCGCCTTTGGCGATATAATCCGAAATCAACGGGGTGTTTAATAAGATCTCTATGGCCGCGCAACGTCCGCCATCTACGGTTTTAACCAGACGCTGGGAAATAATCGCGCGTAAATTGACCGAAATGTCCTGCATCAATTTGGCCTGTTTTTCAATTGGAAAGAAACCCAAAATCCGGTCGATAGCCTGATTGGCATTGTTGGCATGCAAGGTAGCCAGCGCCAAGTGGCCGGTTTGGGAAAATTCCAGCCCGTAATCCATAATTTCCGCACTGCGAATTTCGCCGAGCACAATCACGTCGGGCGCCTGCCGCAAAGTATTGTGCAGCCCGGCTTCCCAGCTCTTGGTATCGACGCCGACTTCCCTTTGCATGACGACGCAATTTTTATGGCTATGCACGTATTCGATAGGATCTTCCAGTGTGATGATATGCCCGTAACTGTTTGCATTGCGATGATCGATCATTGCCGCCATAGACGTTGATTTACCTGAACCTGTGCCGCCTACCATGATAACCAGGCCGTTTTGGTTCATCATCACGTCTTTTAAAACCGGCGGCAGTCCCAGCTTATCGAAATTGGGTATTTCTGCGGCGATTACCCGGATAACCAAACCCTGGCAGCCTTGCTGGACATAGGCATTGACCCGGAACCGGGATAGCCCGGCAGGCGCAATAGCGAAGTTGCATTCTTGTGTTTCTTCAAATTCCTTGAGCTGCTTGTCATTCATGATGCATTGCGTCAGGGCCTTGGAGTCGTTAGCCGACAATGCCTGTTGCGAAACAGGAGTCATCTTGCCTTTGACTTTTATTGCAGGTGGAAAACCGGCGGTAATAAATAAATCGGACCCTTCTTTATGTAGCATAAGTTTGAGTAACTTAATCATAAAGTCCATCGCTTCTTTTCTTTCCATTGACTTCCCCCTGTATTGGTTTGCGGTATATGGTTTTACCCGGAATCAGATAACACTCGGTTGATTATAATTTTAATTATTCAGGATGCCTAAAAAAACGCATCTCAGGTAATCGAGCCGCGGACTGGGCAGGGGGCAATGCCATGACGGCTTCGCCGCCGATTTATAATGAGAGGGGAAAGCGCCGGAACCCATCGTTCCGGCGCTAATATGTCGCTGATTTTTTAGGGAAGCGCTGAACAAAATGCTTCCGTTCATGGTTCGACAGGCTCACCACGAACGGAATCAATACGTTACCGTTCGTCCTGAGCCTGTCGAAGGACTAAATCGGCACTTCCCTAGAAAAAACCTAATGGATTAATATCGTAGCTGACCAGCATGTTTTTGGTTTGCTGATAATGATTCAGCATCATCTTGTGGGTTTCACGGCCCACGCCTGATTTTTTATAACCGCCAAAAGCCGCATGCGCCGGATAATGGTGATAACAATTAACCCATACCCGACCGGCCTGAATGCCACGGCCCATACGATAGGAACGATTCATATCGCGCGTCCAGACACCCGCGCCCAGACCGAACTGAGTGTCGTTGGCAATCTCTAACGCTTCGGCCTCATCCTTAAACGTGGTGACCGATATGACGGGGCCGAAAATCTCTTCCTGAAAAATGCGCATCTTATTGCCGCCTTTCATGATCGTCGGCTCGATATAGTAGCCCTCAGAAAAACCGCCGCCTAAAGATTCAGCCTTGCCGCCGATTAAAACCTCGGCCCCCTCGTCTTTACCGATTTGCAGATAACTCAGAATCTTGTCAAATTGTTGTTTAGAGGCTTGCGCGCCTACCATCGTTTCGGTGTCTAACGGGTTGCCGCGTTTAATCTGCTTGGAGCGCGCAATAACTTTAGCGATAAATTCATCGTAGATGGATTCCTGCACCAACAAGCGGGATGGACAGGTGCAGACTTCGCCTTGGTTGAAAAACGCCAGCACCGCGCCCTCGACGCATTTGCTGACAAAATCATCTTCCTGGTTCATCACATCTTCAAAAAAGATGTTCGGCGATTTTCCGCCCAACTCTACGGTTGATGGAATGATATTTTCGGCGGCGCATTTTAGGATATGCGAACCGACCGGGGTTGAACCGGTAAAAGCTATTTTTGCAATCCGTGTACTGGTCGCTAATGCCTGGCCTGCTTCCGCGCCATAGCCGTTGACGATATTAACCACGCCTGCGGGCAATAAATCGCCAATCAATTCCATCAGCACCAAAATAGACGCCGGGGTTTGTTCAGCCGGTTTCAAGACCACGCAGTTTCCTGCGGCCAACGCGGGAGCCAGTTTCCAGCAAGCCATCAGCAACGGGAAATTCCACGGGATAATCTGCCCGACCACACCCAGCGGTTCGTGAAAATGGTAAGCGACGGTATTTTTGTCGATTTCACCGATAGAACCTTCCTGTGCGCGAATGCACCCGGCAAAGTAGCGGAAATGATCGGCGCACAGCGGTATGTCCGCCGCCAGCGTTTCCCGCACCGCTTTGCCGTTATCCCAGGTTTCGGCAACGGCCAGTGCTTCAAGATTCGCTTCAATCCGGTCGGCTATTTTTAACAGCCTGTTTGACCGCTCGGTGACGGAGGCTTCCCCCCAGGCATCTTTGGCGGCATGAGCGGCATCCAGCGCCAGCTCAATATCTTCCGCGCTGGAACGGGGTACTTCGCAAAAGACCTTGCCGTTAACCGGACTCGAATTTTCGAAATACTGGCCCTTGACCGGAGCAACCCACTGGCCGCCGATAAAATTTTGATAACGGGATTTAAAGTCAACTTTACTGCCTGGCTGATTTGGAGCTGTATAAAGCATTGCTTTCACCTAAATATGGATAGTTGAGGGTAGCGAATTCTATCATGCTAACCGGCGTAAAATAACGTTCCTTTTCATTGGTAAAATCGTAGCATGAACGGGACTTGAAAACGGCGGCCGTTATTCTTACGCCTGCCTGACTATGGTTGTCGGCTTTGGCACAATCAAAAACCACAAATAAATCAAGATATACAAGCTGACCGCACAACATTAGCGACTACCGTCCTTATTTATGCACCATTATTGTGCATCAACTAAAGCGCAATATGCTCCATAACCGCGCAAACCCTTATCTCCGTACAGTAACAGGCAATGTGGCTTATATATTGCTTTTTTGTCATACATCTCTTATTTGTAATGCATAACCCAGGATCAATGACATGCTGACTGAAGCTGAACGTTTTGAAACTTTCTCCCCCTATATTCGAAGTGTTACCCAGTGCAAGGAAATACTCCGCGACTTGAACGGAACCTGGGGACTTATTTCTTCGATTGCAGAAATAAGCTGTCCTAAAGAAGCCGCAACCATACTGCCGGCGATGGAAGCGACAAAAAAAGGTTTTGCCGATCTTGAAGGCAAATTGAACAGTCAGCTGGTATCCGAAGAAATCAAAAAAACCTGTCTTGAACTTGAATCCAAGGCGCAAGTGTCCATCGATATTCTGGTGCGCAACCTGTACGAGCGTACCGCAGACATCGGCTTTCTGGCCACCAATGCCGATATATGCAATTTTGTACTGAATTCTGTCAACGGCGAAAGAACCGATATAGATTCGATTAACCGGCTGCTCGATGAATACTGCGCAAAATATACCGTATACGACGACATTATCATCCTGGATGCCAAAAGCCGCATACTGACCCGGCTTGACCGCAACGCGCCGACAGGCGTGCAAAGCATTTCCGATCCGATTATCGACCGCACCTTGCATTCGATAGAAGACTATATCGAAACCTTTGGCAAAACCAGCCTACGCCCCGGCGTGGACCGGGCCCTTATTTATTCAAAACGCATCGTCGACCCGACCGACGACTCGGTGATTGGCGTTTTGTGCCTGTCGTTCCGTTTTGATAACGAGATGGAAGGCATCTTCCGCAGCCTGCAAAAAAAAGGCGACAAAGCCGTCATGCTGTTGCTGAATGCCGATTCCGTGGTCATTGCCACCAGCGACTACGACCATGTGCCGATTGGCCGCGTCATCGAAGCCGTTCCTGAAGGCCATCACTACGGTGTAACCGACTTTGCCGGACGCGAATACCTGTCGGTAACGCACAGAGGACGCCCCTACCAAAGCTATTCCGGGCAGGAATGGTACGGCCATGCGATGATCACATTGCACTCGGCCTTCGCTCCTTCCGCGTCCGACAAGGAGCTCAATGCCGAAATTCTCCGCCATGGCGACTCGCTGTCGCCCGAACTGTCCAGCATCGTTGCGACCGCCGCCCAGGACATCAACATGTTCCTGCACCGCGTGATCTGGAACGGCCAAGTCATGGCGACCAACCAACACGGCAACCTTTTATCGCTGAAGGCGATTCTAAGACAGCTCCGTTCGATGGGCGCCCGCACGGCCCAGGCGCTTGCCGACTCCAGCAGCAAGCTGCATACCACGATGATTGCGTCCGAACTGCGTAATGCCGAGTCCATCGCGCGGCTGATGATTGATATTATGGACCGCAACCTGTACGAGCGCAGCAATGACTGCCGGTGGTGGGCGCTGACTTCGGAAATCCGGCGCATCCTGTCCGAAGGCCGCCTGAGCCCGGAAGACAAAGCGAAAATCACCGATATCCTGGTCTACATCAACAAGCTTTACACAGTCTACACGCGCCTTTTCATCTACGACATCAAAGGCACTATCGTGGCCGAGTCCAATCTGCATAACGACCCGATGGACGCCCTGGGCAGACAGGTGACC
>JALNYY010000169.1 GCA_023229605.1 Methylobacter sp. | reverse complement strand
CGATCGGCCGTTTTTTATCGGGATGCGGAACAACAACGATTAGCCGAACAATCCAAAACAGCATTGGAAAAAACCAAGCCTTTCCCTGAACCCATCGTAACCTTGATACTTCCCGCAACTGAATTCTTTCCCGCCGAGGATTACCATCAGGATTATTATCGCAAGAATCCGATACGCTATAAATTCTTCCGCTATCTCTGCGGCAGGGATCAGCGTCTTAAAGCCGTCTGGAAAAAAAATGATTAATTCAATCCGGGGTCATGTGTCTCGGCATGCCGCTTTCTGATTAGCGGTTTAACAATCCGACCGTTTCCCTGCACTGCTTAATTGATCGTAGTTATCAAGGCGTCAAAACGGTGTTGCAGATTCAGTGTCCGGGCAATAATCCAGGCTGCATTCTGTAGTGGCGGCGGCATATCCTGGCGGCGGGCGATCAGGCCAATTTCCCTGGACAGCTCCGGTTTCAGTGTGAGGGCGGTGACTTCCTGGCGCATTTCAAACAGGCTTAGCAAGCTGTGCGGCACCACACTGTACAGGCCGGCGCTGCGGACATGGGCGTACAAGGCGAATATCGAGTCGGTTTCCAATACCACGTTAGGGATGATATTGGCTTCGCGAAAAGCCGAGTCGATCAGCCGCCGGTTTTGCATGTTCGGCGTTAGCAGGCATAACGGCAGTTCCGCGACGTCAGCCCAACTTAACGCGCTTTTAATAAGCCGGGGCGCCGGGCTGCGGGCCAGCAGTACATGACGTTCGCGGTACAGCGGCAGCGTTCGAAAACCTTTCAGTTGCGGATCTCCAAGATAGGTCAATCCCAGATCGAGTTCAAAATTGTCGAGCTGGCGGATCAGTTCCTCGGCGCACAGCGAAGTCAGCTTGATGTTGATGCCGGGATACTCGCCTTGACAAGGTTCGGTTAACAACGGCACCACTGCCAGCGTAGTGGGAATGGCGCCAATACGGAGCGTGCCGGTTAGTTGCCGGTTGCACTGCGCCGCTTCCTGCCTCATGCCTTCCCAATCCTGCGCCAGAATCCGCGCCCATTGCAGCAGACGTTCGCCCTCCATGGTAAAGCCCTGAAAACGCTGGCCGCGGCGGACGATGGTAACGCCCAGCTCTTCTTCAAGATGGCGGATGGCGGTGGACAAGGCCGGTTGGGAAACGTGGCACGCTTCCGCCGCACGGCCGAAATGTTCGGTTTTAGACAGTGCCAGCAGATAATGGATTTGACGGATAAACATGGTAGATCCCTGTTCTAAAAGCTCGATTAACAAATCCAGTCTAAAAATGCGGCAGTGTTTTAGCGTGCGATTATAGGCGTGCCAGGTTGTCGCGAACGTTCCGGACGATCTGCAACACTGCGCCCATCGGACGTTGTTCGCGGGCAGCGCCGGGTTTAACCTGGATTGCCGCGCCTTGCAGACGGTTGTTCGCCGAAAGCCTGTCGAGCGCTAACTATTCCGGACGTCGTAAGATATGGACGACATCATTGTATACTTTGCTACATAACGATGTAGTAATTGTAACAATCACATCTCGACAAATCACTAAGAGACTGTTTATAAAATAAATTTATTTTGGCATTATCGGCTGGGTCGGCCTGATCATCCCGCATATTGCCCGCCTGATTGTCGGGCCCGGCAACATGCGCTTGCTACCGGTCAGCGTCTGTCTAGGATCGGTCTTCCTGCTGACCTTACATTCGGCCTTTTCGCCAATTTCGAGAACCCGGATGGGGATTCCCGCCGCGCCCTGAAAGAGTCCGTGGCAACCGTACAACATGCCGAACGTCTGGGATTCGACGAGGCTTGGGTTACCGAGCACCATTTCAACCGCTTCAGCGTCAGCGCCTCGATCTCCCCCTTATTAGCTCATCTGGCCGGAGTGACGTCGACCATTCGTCTGGGCTCGGCGGCGGTGCTGTTGCCGATGCACGACATCCGGCGGGTGGCTGAGGATGCTGCCACCGTCGATGCCCTGTCGGACGGCAGGTTGATGCTCGGCGTAGCGCGCGGCACTGAGGCTGTTTGTGAGCGGGTTCGCCCGCTGTTGTGACTAAACGGAGTCTTGTTTTGTAGAATTAACCGGAGTACGTTAGGCAAATGCCTATTGCACTCAAAATTAGCTACTGGGGATGATCTTCTGAAAAGAAACGCGCTTTTAATCACATCCGCCTATTCGGCGCTTTTTATCTTTATGTTTATAGTATGAAAGGACAGCACAGGGTAGAACAGCCATCGCCCTGGATGGTTAAATACGCTCCGTTGATAGGTAGAGAGGGGCTGGTTCTCGACCTTGCCTGCGGCAACGGACGTCATGCACTCTGGCTTGCCAGGCAAGGTTATCAGGTCGATGCGATTGATCGCGATGCCCAGGCACTATCAAGCATAGTGGGGACGGCTAATATCAAGGTTTTTACTGTCGACCTTGAAGCGGGCGATTGGCCTAACTCAGACCTGAAGTATGACGGATTAATAGTCAGCCGTTATCTGTATCGGCCGTTGCTCCGTACTCTTGCCGCACTACTTAATCCAGGCGGGGTGCTGATTTATGAAACATTCATGGCGGGTAACGAACAGTATGGCAAGCCCAGCAATCCCGATTTCTTGTTGTTGCCGAATGAACTGCTCGAAATCTATTCACCGTTGCTGAATATCATTTCATTCGAGCAGGGAGAAGAGAAAATACCGCGGCCTGCTGTCATGCAACGCATTTGCGCTGTTAAGGATGCTTGTTAACTGATGTCGACAAGGTACGACTGAAGTATATGTCGGCGGCGTGTCCGCCCACAAACCAGGCTTCGATGCTGTCTAAGCCTTAGTTGATACTTGTAGATATTGCTCGCCTATCCGGCTGTATCGAGATAATACTGCCCGTCGCCATGGCTGATGACACGCTGGTAGGGCAGGGCATCAAGTTCGGTGAGGTAAGTGATGGAATGGGTTTTGATCAGGCAATAGATGACGTCACCCTCCTGCAAGGCCATGTCCCGGCAGGCGCCCGGCGTAATTTCGGCCAGCAGCGTAGTGCCGCAATCGATTTGCACGATCAGGCTTTCTCCGCTGGGAATCAGCGCGCAGATTCGGCCCTTGATTTGGTTTTGTATCGATATGCCGTCGATATAGCGGCGCGACAAGGCTATGTCGTTGGCGCGTATCGATACCTGGGCCTGACTGCCGACAGTTAAATGAGGCCGTAGCGGTAAGGTCAGCGGCAGGCCGAAGCTGTGGGCCTGGCTGCAACCGGACGCATAGTCGTGACGGCTGACGGTTACCGGCAAGAGGTTGTCGATCTGGCGGATGCCCAGATAGCGCAGCATGCCTTGTTGTTTTGCGGCTTCGAGTAACGAACCGTTATGCAGCACTTTGCCTTGTTCCAATACGATCAGCCGGTCGGTCAATTCCAGAATTTCTCCCAGGGACTGGCTGGCGTACAGTACCGGCAAGCCGAGTTCACGTTGCAGGCGTTTCAGTATCGGCAGCAGCTGTATCCGGTAGCCGTTGCCGATCGCGGCAAAGGTTTCATCCAATAACAACAGCTGCGGCGACTTCAGCAGCGAGCGGGCCAGCGCGACCCGTTGGCGTTCTCCGGCGGACAGCAGTTCGATGACATGATTGAGGATGGGGCCCAATTCCAAAAGTTCGATCAGGAAATCCAGCTTAAAAATGCGGCGGTGTTTCAGTGTACGGTTATAGGCGGCGTTCAGGTTGTCGCGAACGGTTTCAGCCGAATCGGCGCAGTCAACCTGCAATACGGCCCCTACCGGGCGCTGTTCGCGCGGCATCATGATGCCTTTGCGGCTGTCGAACAGGATTTTGCCGTCCAGCACGATATGCCCGCTTTGCGGTTGTACAGTACCCGCGATCAAGCCGAGCACCGTGCTTTTACCGGCGCCGGATTTGCCGAACAGGCCGACGCTGGTGTCGCTGATCGACAGGCGCGTGGTCAGATCGAAATGGCCACGGTGCAGTTTTACATTCATTTCCAGAAGCATGATTACCTCCGTCAGTTAAAGAAGCTTTCAACTTAAAACGGGACGCGTCGCCAGGGTTAACCGTCCGCCCTGATCCTTCGGCTATGCTCAGGACTAAAGGTTTGGTCGAAGGACTGACCACGAAAGGCTGAGCCTTAGACTGTTCCGGCTTAAGAGGGTAGCCGTTAGGCAATCCGGCGGCAACTCAACTTCGGTTTGCCGCCGGATTGCAGGGTATATCAACCGGCGACTGCGAGGATCACCGCTCCGGCCTTAAACGCTGCTGTGGCTGGTTTTCCTTTGCTTAAACCAAGAGCCTCGACGCTGTCGTTGGTTACCGTGGCGGCAACCTGCTCGCCGCCCTTTAACTCAATATCGACTTCGGCGTTGACCGCGCCGGGTTTAACCTGGGTTACCGTGCCTTGCAGCTGGTTGCGCGCCGATAGCCGGTAGCCGCCGAAATCGGTGACGATGATGATTTGCGGAGCCTTGACCATGGCAATGATTTCCATGCCGGTTTTGATCCCCAGCGCTTCGACGGATTCCTTGGTAATGGAGGCGACGATAGTTTCTCCTCCCTTCAAGCCGACATGAATTTCGGCATTAACGGCGCCGATAAGCACCTCGCTGACGATACCGGTAAATTGATTGCGTGCACTTGCTTTCATGATAAATCTCCTGGTAATGGTTAATTTAATATCGATGTACCTTTGATTTGCGCATAAACCGGCATGCCGGTCTGTAAATCCAGCAATAGCGCGGATTTGCTGGTGATGTGGGCCAGTAGCGGCTGATTGCCGACTTGTAACTGAACCACGTTCTGGCCGCTGTGACCGTCGGCGATGCCGGTGATGGTCGCAGGCAGCACATTAAGGATGCTGGTGGAGATTGGCGCTTCAAGGGCGATGCTGACGTCGCGGGCGCAAATCTGTACCCGCAACGGCGTACCGGCTTCGGCATCGACCATCGGTAGGCTGAGCGAGCCTCCGCTAAAAGCGACGCGGGTCAGGTGATAGTCGGGCTCATGTTCGGCGATACGGCACGACCATACCGTAGCGGCCTCCCGGTCCTGCGCCAGCGGCAGATCGATACGGCTCAGGGTTTCCGCCAGGGCTCCTGTCGCCAGCACACGGCCTTCGTCCATGATCACCAGGTGATCGGCCAGCTGGGCGACTTCCTGCTGGGAGTGGGTGACGTACAGCACCGGGATGTCCAATTGCTGGTGCAGGCGGCTTAAAAACGGCAGGATTTCCTGTTTGCGCTTGAAATCCAGCGATGCCAGCGGCTCGTCCATCAGCAGGACTTCCGGGTTAAGCGCCAGGGCGCGGGCGATCGCGACCCGTTGCCGTTCGCCGCCGGACAAGTGCCCCGGCATGCGCTGCATTAAGTGGCCGATGCCTAGCAGATCAAGGGTTTGCTCCAGTTTGACCTTGCCGGAATTGTGCTTGATCCGCTTCAAGCCGTAATGCAGGTTATCCAGCACCGTCAAGTGCGGAAACAGATTGGCTTCCTGAAATACATAGCCCAGCGACCGTTTATGCGTAGGCAGAAACAGGCCGCGCTCGCTGTCCTGCCAAATACTGCCGTCGATTTCCAGTAAACCCTGCGGCGCGCGTTGCAGTCCGGCTATGCAGCGCAGCAGGGTGGTTTTGCCTGAGCCGGAAGGGCCGAACAGCACCGTAATGCCGGCGCCGGGCAGCTGTAAGTCGACGTCCAGTTTAAAGTCGCCGTAGTCGAGTTGGAAGCGGGCTTGGATTGCGGTCATGATTATTTAAGCGGATGGGAGACGGGCTGCGTTTTCAGCACGGTGTACAGCACCAGCAACACGCTAAACGAGAACAACAGCAAGCAGCCGGCCAGCCAGTGGGCTTCGCCGTATTCCAGGGCTTCGACATGGTTGTAGATTTGCACCGACACCACGCGGGTCCTGTCGGGAATATTGCCGCCGACCATCAGCACCACGCCGAATTCGCCGACGGTATGCGTAAAGCCCAAAATAGACGCGGTCAGAAAGCCGGGTTTCGCCAGCGGCACGACCACGCTGAAAAAAGTGTCTAAAGGCCCGGCGCGCAAGGTTGCCGCGGCTTCCAAAGGTTGCTCGCCGATGGACGTGAATGAGGCTTGCAGCGGTTGCACGACAAACGGCAAGGAATACAGCATCGACGCCACCACCAATCCGGCAAAGGTGAACGGTAATGTACCCAATCCCAGCTCGGTGGTCAAATGTCCGATAGGACCGTTCGGTCCCATCAGCACCAGCAGATAGAAACCCAACACGGTCGGCGGCAGCACTAGCGGCAAGGACACCAGCGCATTACAGATGAATTTCCAGCGCGATGCCGTGCGCGCCAGCCACCAGGCCAGCGGCGTTCCAATCAACAGCATCAGCAACGTGGCGATACCGGCAACTTTGAACGTCAGCCACAAGGTGGCAATATCAGCGGCGTTTAACATGTTTGTCTTTATTCAGCCAAGCCGTAACCGTATTTGCGGATAATCGCGAGCGCTTCCGGCGATTTTAAAAACTCCAGCAATGCCGGCGCGGCGGGATTTTCGGCGCCGGTTTTCAGCAGTATAGCATCCTGACGGATCGGTTTATAAAGATCCTTGGGGATTATCCAACCCGAACCGCCGGCAATTTTGCCGTTGTCGATGACTTGCGAGAACGCTATAAAACCCAGCTCGGCATTGCCGGTACTGATGAACTGGTGGGTTTGCGCGATGTTTTCCCCCTGCACGAACATGGGTTGCAGTTTGTCGAACAAGCCCCGGTTTTTCAATACTTCAACCGCCGCCGCGCCGTAAGGCGCCAGTTTCGGGTCGGCCAGCGCCAGATGCTTGAAACCGCCTTTACTCAGAACTTGCCCCTGATCGTCAACAAAACCCGGGGTGGCCGACCATAACACGAGTTTTCCGAGCGCATAGGTGAAACGGCTGCCGGCTACCGCCAATCCCGATTGTTCGAGTTTTATCGGGCTTTTATCGTCGGCGGACAAAAACACTTCAAACGGCCCGCCGTTTTCCAGTTGCGAAACAAATTTGCCGGATGAACCGAACGCTAATTTAGCGCTGTGACCGGTAGCTTTTTCAAAAGCCTCGGCGATTTCTGTCATCGGTTTGGTGAAATTGGATGCGACGGCGACTAAGGTAGTTGCGGCCCATGTGGCAGGTGCAAGAAAAATCAGCCATGCGATAATAATAGGGCGAAAAAAACGGCTAGTTAACATAATATTCTCCAAAGGTTAATGGTGTGTTGCAGTATAAAAGCGCAGATTTGCTCAAGGAGTGCCTTCAGCTAGTTAAAAGAAATCGCATGGACAAGCCGGAAACACCGGACTATCCGTGCCGCCAAACTTTAATCGCGGAAATAACCAATATCACGGCCAGCAACGGCAGCAATAAGTCTGCCTGAATCATGCCGACCAACTGTCCGCCCAGAAAAGCCCCGAACAGCGAGCCGACAGCCATTACCAACACAAAGTTCCGGTTTCGACCGACCACGGCAAAGCTTCGGTCTGTGCTGTAACGGCTAAAGCCTACCAGCATGGTAGGCAAGCTGATCGCCAATGACAAACTACCGGCAAGCTTAATATCAGCGCCAAACAGCAGTACCAGAGTAGGAATCAGCAATTCCCCGCCCGCCACGCCCAGCAGCGAGGCAACCACGCCGATGCCGAAACCCGCCGCCACACCGGCGATAAGCTGAGTTTTGCCTGAAAGCTGCGGCATACCGGAGCTGTTCGGATTATGACCGAACACCAGCATGATAGCGATTAACAGCAGTAACACGGCAATCACCCTGTAAAGGGTTTCCGATCTCAGCCGAATTGCCCAGCCTGCACCGATCCAGGCCCCTAAAAGGCTTCCGGACACTAGGTTCAGGATTACGCTCCAATGATCCATCAGGACATTGAAGGGAATCGTTCCCGCCCGGAACGGCAGCGCCGAGGCCACGACAACAATGCTCATGGCCTTATTAAGGATGACCGCTTCCAAGGAAGCGAATCCAAACGAGCCAATCAACAAGGGTAAACGGAACTCCGCCCCACCTAGGCCGATAAGGCCGCCCAATGTGCCGATGAGCGCGCCGCCGCCGAAAATTGCTAATCTGCTTTTCCTCATATTCAACCTATGCAGTGAGTTTTCAGTCCTATCGGTATGAGGCGTTAAACACCAGCCGGATTAGTTTACCTGTTAAAGATTGATGGCAGTTAGATTAAAAGCGAAGCATGCTTTGCACATAAAAATAATCAATATCTTGTCCATTAGGAGCCGATGGGGCCTTTTTGGCAAATTCACCTTTGAATAGATGTGCCCAACCCGATTCTAAGTTTAAGCTGCTGTTGACGTCCCAGCGAGCGGACAAATCAAGTTGTTGACCGGCATAACTGCCGCTGCGGCCGGTTGTGTCCCATAGCGTGGTGCTGGTTGAGGTGCTGCTACAGTTAGCGCCGCCCCAGCAATCAGTCGATGACGCCAGCCAAAGAAATTTATGGGCAAATGATA
>JALNYY010000168.1 GCA_023229605.1 Methylobacter sp. | reverse complement strand
GACAGCGTATCAGCAATTTCCATACCTCTGCATAATGAGGCGCGCTTTTTTGAGCGCGTTTCAGGAAAGGGATGGCTACGCGTGGCCTATTCTGCCAAAAATATACTTGCCCCAAGCCCAGCAGATAATCGGCATTGTTCGGCTCGAGCCGCAGCAAAAACGTGTATTGCCCAACGCTTTCCTCATACTTGGCCTGCCAGGCCAGCACACGCGCCAATAAAAAACGGGCTTCGCTATCCTGAGGACGCTGGCCCAGCCATGTTTTCAATTGCGTCTCCGCATCGCCCCATTGCTTCATGTCTACCGACGCCTGAGCGTTTTGCCAGGCATTGTCAGCCGCCGCAGGCGCCGGCAGCAGGCCAATCAAACAAACCATAAAAATGGTGGCGGCAAATTTGGACCTCATTGCCGCTTTTTAAGCCTCAGTTGGTGATTAACACGGGCGACCAGCTCCAAGGGTTTAAACGGCTTGGCAATGAAATCGTCCGCGCCTGAACTTAAGGCATCCGCCACGCCTTTTTCTCCGGACTTGGCCGTCAGCATGATGATTTTCGTTTTCGCCCAGGTGGGCATAGCGCGCATTTTCTCCAACAAATGCACACCACTCACATAGGGCAGCATGACATCCAACAGCACCAAATCCGGCGGGTCCCTGTGCTCAATAAAGTGCTGAGCGGCATGCCCGTCCTTTGCCAGGGACACTTGGTATCCTTCCCTGCTCAGCAGAAACTCCAGCAGCAGAGAAATCTCTTCGTCGTCTTCCACTACTAAAATATTTCCAGGCATCATCTGTCCTATGAATCAGTAGATAAACATTGGTTGAACGGGATTAATCATACTCGAATTTAACGCTGCTAAATGTAACCTGGCTTGATTACTGCTTAAAAACGCTACGTGGGACGCATATTCTATCGCTGCCGGGAACTATTGTTATCAACACAAATACCCCACATCGATAACGAACCAAATAAGCGGCTTTAAACGCGTCGAGGGAGATTTCAAGCGCCTCTTAAAAGTCCGTACCAATAACATAACCCGTTAACAGAGACGCTTGGCTTCAATTCTTTCTCAAGTACGCCATGCTTGATAGCTTATCCGGGCGCCCATTTTTATTATACTACTACAGTTTAATCCCGCTTTATCTCATTAAGGTAAATAGTCGCTCCAATCACCGCAGCCGGTGCGACGATGATATTCAACACAGGGATAGTAAGCCCCATCACCGCCACCCCGCCGAAACTCAACGCGCCCAGCCTGACGCTTTTGACCAGCTCTTTTTGCTCGGAAAACAACACACCCTGGTTTTCCAGTGGATAAGCCATATATTCCAGCGCCATACCCCAGGCCCCGAATAGCGCCCATAAAAAAGGCGCAATTACATTGATGCCTGGGATAATCGACAGTATCAGCAACGGCAAGGCTCTAGTCGCCAGATAGCCGATACGCTTGGTTTCCGCAAGCAGGACTTTAAGCAACGGCTGTTCGGCGGTTGCTACAGCTTGTCCGTTGATCATCGCCAGCGTTTTTGCGGATAATTTCCCGTAAAAAGGCGCGGCCAGCAGGTTCGCCAATACCGTAAAGGTGAAAAATCCGCCGATAAAAAAACTGATAAAGAACAGCGGCCATAATATCCAGCTCAGCCAATGCAGCCAGCTTGGGATGAATTGGTCGATCAAATCGGAAATATAAAAATAGCCCAAGGTTAAGGCTACGCTGTACAGCACCACGTTGATCAGCATCGGAATGATGATGAATTTGCGCAATTCCGGTCTGCCCAGTAATGCAAGACCTTTAAACAGATAGCCTACCGCCAGTACCGGATTATTGCCTTTTTTATCAAATTGCATTTTTTAAACCTCTCACACCCTGCTCGACAGGATTCAATACCACGCCGCGCTCGGTCACAATCGCAGAAATCAGTTCCGCCGGTGTCACGTCAAAAACCGGGTTCCAGGCGCTGACCAGGGAACCCTCGTTGCTATAACAGGCCGGCAATAATTCGTTCGGGTTGCGTTGTTCGATTTCTATCAGATCGCCGTTAGGCATATTCCAGTCTATGGTCGAAGTCGGCGCCGCCACCATCACTTTTACGCCATGCTGTTTGGCCAGCACGGCCAGGGAATAGGTGCCGATTTTGTTTGCCGCATCGCCATTGGCGGCAATGCGGTCCGCGCCGACCACGATCCAATCGATAGCGCCGGATTTCATCAGCCATGCCGCCGCCGAATCGGCGATCAATGTCGACGGGATGCCGTCCTGCGCCAATTCCCAAACGGTCAGCCTTGCGCCTTGCAGCCAGGGCCTGGTTTCGCCCGCATAGACGTTGATCCGCTCCCGCTGATAAGCGCTACGGATAACCCCCAGCGCCGTGCCGTAGCCGCCGGTCGCCAAAGCCCCGGCATTGCAATGCGTCATCACGCCTTTGGCGCCGGCCAGAATATCCGCGCCCAATTCGCCCATTTTATGGTTGGCCGCAATGTCATCAGCATGGATTTTTTCCGCACATGCCAGGATAGCCGCCAGGGGGTTATCAAGCTGCTTGGCCAGTACGGCCTTCATCTGGTCCAACGCCCAAAACAGATTGACCGCCGTGGGCCTGGACTTAGCCAGCATTTCTATATCGGCCGCGACTTTTTTCCGCCATTGATTGGATTGGGCATATTGCTTGCGCACCGACAACACCACTCCGTAAGCAGCCGCTATGCCGATCGCCGGTGCGCCGCGGACGCGCATGCTTGCAATGGCTTCGGTTACACCCTCGGCATCCTTGTATTCGTCGTAAGCGATTGTTTCCGGCAATTGTCGCTGATCCAGCACTTTTAAAGCATCGCCTGTCCATTGCAGGGCTTGCACAGTCAATTTATTTTGCATAGTCATTTTTATCAAATCATTAATGGTAAAAAGTTATAATTCGGCAACCACACAGGAATATCTTATGACAGTTGTCGATACCCTCATCCACGCTCGGTGGATTATACCCGTTGAACCGGAATCCGTAACCCTAGAACTCCATACGCTGGTTATCGATAATGGCCGGATTATCGACCTGCTGCCTACCGGCCTTGCCAAACAAAAATATCAGGGGACGGCCTGCGAAAACCTGGAAAACCATGCGCTGCTGCCCGGCCTGATCAACAGCCACACCCATGCCGCTATGACCTTAATGCGTGGCATGGCCGACGATTTGCAGCTGATGGACTGGCTGCAAAACCATGTCTGGCCGCTGGAACAGCAATGGATGAGCGAGGCGTTTGTCAAAGACGGCACCGATCTGGCGATAGCCGAGATGATCCGGGGCGGTACGACCTGTTTCAACGATATGTATTTTTTCCCTGAAATCACCGCAGCGCAGGCGATACATCACGGCATACGCGCCAGCGTCGGCTTGATAGTCAGCGATTTTCCGACGGTCTGGGCCGAAAACAGCGAAGCCTATATTGAAAAAGGTCTGGCCCTGCATGACCGGCTACGGCATCACCCGCTGATTTCCACGCCGTTTGCGCCGCATGCGCCGTACACGGTGTCGGACGCGCCGTTGCAAAAGATCAAAACCCTAGCCGACGAACTGGAACTGCCGATCCATATCCATGTCCATGAATCGCTGTACGAAATCGAACGGGAGCAGGAAAAAACCAGGCGACGGCCGTTGCAAAGACTGCATGAACTCGGCCTGATCGATCCGTTATTCGTCGCGGTGCACATGACCCAGTTAACCGACGACGAAATAGCCCGGTTTGCCGAATCCGGCGCCCATATCGTGCATTGCCCCGAGTCCAATTTAAAACTGGCCAGCGGCTTTTGCCCGGTCGCCAAATGCATCGCCGCGGGCATCAATGTGGCTTTGGGCACCGACGGCGCGGCCAGCAACAACGACCTGGATATGTTCGGTGAAATGCGCACCGCAGCGCTGCTCGGCAAAGCCGTTGCCGGTGACGCCAGCGCCGTTCCTGCCATGACCGCCCTGCGCATGGCGACCATCAACGGCGCTAAAGCCTTGGGCCGGGAAAATGAAACCGGCTCCTTAAGCATCGGCAAGGCCGCCGACGTGATCGCCGTCGATTTATCGCATTTGGAAACCCGGCCGTTATATTGCCCTATTTCGCAAATCGTATATGCTGCCGGCCGGTCACAAGTCACCGATGTCTGGGTGGCCGGCAAGCGCCTGCTAAAGCACCGTCATCTGACCACAGTCAATATTGATGAGTTGATGCTGAAAGTCGCAGAATGGCGGGAGCGGTTGGCGGGTTGATTGTTAAGGGAAAAAGCCCGTATATTTACAGCTATTCGGGCCTTGTACTCCGGTATGGAGCATGTAAGGTTCGCAGCATGTATCCGCTAGCTTTCACTTTGGAGAAAAGACGATGAGCAGCCCCCCCTATAAAACCTCGCGTCCTTCGCGACGAAAATCCCTTACCTCAGCCATCCGTTTTCAAAACCGGCACAGCCGCCAGCAGCTTTTTGGTATAAGCCTGTCTGGGCCGGGTCAAAACCTCGGCCACGCTGCCCTGCTCTATGATCTTGCCCTGGTGCATGACCGCAACGTCATCGGCGATTTCCGCGACGACGGCAAGGTCATGGGTGATGAACAAATAGCTGACGCCTTTTTCCTGCTGTAAGGTTCTGAGCAGCTGGATAATCTGCGCCTGCACCGATACGTCCAGCGCGCTGGTCGGCTCGTCGCAGACGATCAGTTTGGGATCGACCGCCAAGGCGCGGGCTATGCAGATGCGTTGGCGCTGGCCGCCGGAAAATTCGTGCGGATAACGCAGCGCCGAATCATCGGGCAGATCGACTTGCTGCAACAGTTGCCGGACTCGGGCTTTGCGTTCATCCGGGCTGACCTCGGGATGCAGGGCGCTGATGCCTTCGGCGATGATGTCGCCGACCAGCATGCGCGGGTTCATCGATGAAAACGGGTCCTGGAACACGATCTGGATATTGGCGCGTTGCCGCCGCAGGGCTTCGCCGGTCAAGCCGTTCAACTCGACGCCGTTGATGACCACCCGTCCGCTGCCGGGGATCAGGCTCAACAGGCTCTTGCCCAGGGTAGTTTTGCCGCAGCCGGATTCGCCGACCAGGGCCAGGGTTTTGCCTTGCTGGATGTCGAAACTGACGCCATCGACAGCCCGCACATAATCGACGACCCGCTTGAAAATGCCTTTTCGGATCGGGTAATAACAATAAAAATCGCTGACCTGGAGTAGCGCTGGCTTTTCCTCGGTGCCGTGCGTTAAGCAGCTTTGCATCGACGGCAGTGCGTTCAGCAGCTTGCGGGTATACGGATGTTTGGGCTGGTTGAAGAACTCGGCGGTTGCGCCGGTTTCGACGATCTTGCCCTGCTGCATGACCGCAACCCGGTCCGCCATCGTGGACACCAGAGCCAGGTCATGGCTGATCAGCCACAACGCCATGCCGGTTCGTTGCTGGATAGCTTTCAGCAGCGCCAGGATTTGCGCCTGGATGGTCACGTCCAGGGATGTGGTCGGTTCGTCGGCGATCAATAAATCCGGCTTGCCCGCCAACGCGATCGCAATCATCACCCGCTGCCGCTGGCCGCCGGAAAGCTGGTGCGGATAATCTTTAATGCGCTGCTGCGGCAAGGGTATTTCAACCTGCTGCAATAATTCCAGCACCTGTTGTTTAAGCGTTGCTCTGGGCAGGTCGAAATGCAGCTTGATGACTTCCTCGATCTGGCTGCCGACAGTCATAACCGGATTCAGCGAAGACATCGGGTCCTGGAAAATAAAGCCGATGCGCCGTCCGCGAATTTTGCACAGCTCAAACTCGGAATGCTTCAGTAGATTTTCGCCGTGCAGATTGATCGCATCGGCAGTAAGCCTTGCATTATTAGGCAGCAATCTGAGCACCGACAATGCGGTAATCGATTTACCGGAACCCGACTCGCCGACCAATGCGAAGGTTTCGCCGGCATGAATTTCAAAACTGATGTCATCGACGACTCTCTGCCGGTGGCTGAAGGTTACGCTAAGACGTTCAACAGCCAGTATCGGATTATTCATTGCCGCTCCGCCTAGGATCAAACGCATCCTGCACCACGTCGGCAAACAGATTGGCTGCCAGCACCAGCGCGAACATAAACACAAAGGCGGCCGACAGCGACCACCACACGATAGGCTCGCGCGCCATTTCCAGCCGTGCGCCGTTAATCATATTGCCCCAGCTGTAGCTGGTCGGGTCGACGCCGATATTGATGTACGACAACACCGCTTCGGCCAGCACCAACGAACTGAAATCCAGCACCACGGAGATCAGCACGATGTGCATCACATTGGGCAGGATGTGGCGCAGCAAAATCATGTCTTGCTTGACGCCCAACGCCGAGGCGGCCTGGACATATTCCATTTCCCTGAGCTTGAGCGTTTCCGCCCTGAGCAGCCGGCATAAGCCTGTCCAGCTGGTCACGCCGAGGATCATGCACAGGAACAATAAGCGCATATCGGCCCTGACGATAACGCTGGTGAAGTCCGACTCATGATTGGCCATATACACCTGCACCATCAGGATCGAGGCGGCTATCAGCAACACGCCGGGGATAGAGTTCAGCGTGGTGTAGATGTATTGGATGACGTCGTCCACCCAGCCGCGAAAAAATCCGGCCAGGATGCCGAAGATAATAGCCATCGGCAGCATAATCAACGTAGTCAACGTGCCGATGACCAAGCCGGTGCGGATGCTTTTTACGGCCTGGAAAAATACATCTTCGCCGACTTTGTCGGTGCCGAACACATGATAATAGACGGACAGGTGGATTAAGGCAGTGGAGAGCGGCACGATAATAAATAACACGGTCCATACCGCTTTGATGCTTGGGTTAACCGCCGAAGAGACACCAAGCCCTTCGGCAGGCTCGGGGCGAACGGTAACATCAGACCGTTCACGGCGAGCCCTTCGACTGCGCTCAGGGGAGCCTCGTCGAACCATGAGATAGAGCAGCATAAATAACCCCGTCAAACCCACGCCTTGGGCAAGGCCGTAAGCTGCTTTTTGCAAAATGTCGGCAATACGGTTTTCAGGATTATCCAAATGCCTGCCGCCGAATTCCAGGCGCGGATAGCCCCATTGCATGGATCCGTCCGGCAACACCATCATTTCCTTGCTGTACAGCGTGGTCGCAAAAGGCGCTGAATAGGTTTTTTCGCCATGTTCCCGTAGCGGCGCCGCCCAGCTGTCCAGAAGGCTGATGATCTCGTTTTTCTTGTCATCTGAGGGTTTAAAATGCACGGAATCGAGTAAACCGATCAACACAAAAAACAACAGCACCACCAGCGACACCATGCCGATCTTACTGCGGCCAATCTGTTGCAGCGGGCGCTTGATGTGTTCTTTGCCGCGCAGATACAAGCCCAACGCCAGTATCACTAAAATCAGCAAGTAGATCAGAGCGTCTGTCCACAGAATAATCATTGCGTTAGCCTGTGTTGGTCAAGTCATGTTCGACAATGTTCAAAGCCAGCTTTGAACTCCATTTTAAATGACGGACGCCTAAAGCGGAGTCCAAAGCTGGCTTTGGACTATTAAAAATCATCTTCTTGTAACACCATTTCTTGATAACCGTCGTTGTTTTTAAATTGTTTAGCCAAGTTTTCCCGTCCCGATTGCGCTAACCTTTGATGAAAACTGGAAAATGGGTAATCGTGTAAATTATCACAATAGCCATGCTTGACCGGGTTAATCAATAAATAATTCAACCGTACCACGTAATCCTTTTCATCGCGCGGGCAATAATCCCAGAAGTTCCACCAAACCGGTAGCTCACATGAACAATGGGCTTGAATAGCATGACTGGTTATGCCATGTATTTTACGAAAAATATGACTCAAATCATCGCCCTTATCACTCACGCCTAGCAGATGATAATGGTTATCTAGAATCACCCAGTCGTTTAACGTCCAATTTTTCTCATGAAAGCAATCCTGAATCGTCTCAAGTAATTACTGCTTAATGCCATCGTCTGCTAATAGCTGTCTTTTTTGATAAATGGCGCTGGTGACAAAATAAGGCGTATTGTCCAAAAATAAATGCGCTGGCGTATGTGGGCCTTTTTTTAACATTACAGAACCTCAACAAAACGTTCAAAGCCAGCTTTGAACTCCAAGCTAAATGTCCAAGTCTAGTTTTAAACCATCGGTGGAATTCAAAGCTGGCTTTGAACAAAAACCAAACCATTACGACAACCTCACGCGCGGATCAACCAGGGTGTAGGAAATATCGGTCAACAGCAGCCCGATCACATATAGCACCGAGCCCAAAAAAACCATCGCGCGTACGATCGCGAAATCCTGCATGTTGATCGCATCTATGGTGTAACTGCCTAAACCGGGAATGCTGAAAAATGATTCCATGATCAGGCTGCCCATGAATAACAGCGGCAATACCACCACCACGCCGGTCAAGATAGGAATCATCGCATTGGGCAGCACATGCCGGAACAGGGTTTGGATTTGGCTTAAACCCTTTGCCCTTGCGGTGCGGACATAGTCTTTTTCGACTTCTTCCAAAAACAGGGTGCGATACCAGCGAACGC
>JALNYY010000167.1 GCA_023229605.1 Methylobacter sp. | reverse complement strand
CGCAGGTGAGAAGCGGCAACCGGGTCGCCTTTTCTTTGGTTACTTTCTTTTGGCGACGCAAAAGAAAGTAACTCGCTTTCGGGTGCGAGAACCCGATTCAAATAACTGTCGCGTTAGCGACTCCTTAAATTCAGTGTAAACTCGATCAACTGCGCTTGAACATTAAGGAGTCGCTAGCGCGACACCCGATTGCCGCTTATTTCCTGTGCTCGGCGCGGCAAACGGGAGAAATACCATCCGTGCGTAACATCAGTTAATAAATTTATTTTTTATGTTTTTGTTGGCGGTGTTCCATCATTTGGGCATGGTGAGCCTTCATGAGTTCCAATTGCTGATTTTTTAGGGCTTCTTTCTTGGCGGGATCTTTCTCGGATAAAATCTGATTCGACAGGTCATGCATCTGTAGCATGTGGTCCTGAATGGCGCGCATATGCTCGGTTTTTTGTTCTTCAGTCATGCCGCCCATCATGCCCATGCCTTGCTGCATGCCCATTCCCATTTCTTTGGAGGGCTCGGCGGTTTTTTGGGGTTCTGCGGCGGAGCTCATCATGCTTATAGGTAGCAGCAATAACAGGGCGGCAGTCGATTTATAAAAATGTTTCATTGGGATCACCTTTGTTGGGTTGGTTGATGGTCAATTGTATGTGGAAGCAGATTCCTGTAGAAATAAAAAACGTTGCTGTTGATGGAGGGGGGGGCACAGCATGGACTATTATGGGTTTATTTTATTGCATATCAATAAGTTAAAATACCTAGTGGCCTGCCGTAACAAAACTCGATTACCCAGGGCTCAATTCTTTAGCAAAAAATGATTCCCCTGCTTAAATTACAACCAGCAAATCAAGTTAACCTACAATGGCGATTTTTCCAACAGGCTCTGTTTGAATTTATCCGCTGGAACCGGCTTGCCGAACAAATAGCCCTGAAATATCAGGCACCCGTAACTTGCCAGATGCTCATGTTGAGCCTCGGTTTCTACCCCCTCGGCAATAACGTTAAGGGTAAGGTTTTTTCCCAGGGCCAGAATAGTTCGGATAATAGCTGAATCATGGTTGTTAAAAGCCATATTTTTAACGAATGATTGGTCTATTTTCAGCTGCTCCAAGGGCAGTTTCTGCAGATAAGACAGCGAGGAATAACCGGTACCGAAATCATCCATCGAAAAATTAACCCCTAAATCCCTGATAGCATGCATTTTGGCAATAGTATCTTCCACATTATCCAGAATTACGGACTCGGTGATTTCCAATTTGAGCCGGGCAGGGTTAGCGCCGGTTTCTACTAATAGCGTACGTACTTGCGCTACAAAATCAGCCTGACTGAGTTGTCTGCCACTGACATTTACCGCCAGTTTCAATTCATGGGTTTCAGGGTGTTTTGTCCAGTCAACCAAAGTTTCGCAGCCTTGTCTCAACACCCAATGACCGATAGACAGAATCAGGCCGGTTTCTTCTGCGAGCGGAATAAATTCGGCGGGAGGAATCATGCCGCGTTCAGCCTGATTCCAGCGAATCAAGGCCTCTGCACCGACCGGTTGTCCTGATGCGTCTACCTGAAGCTGGTAATGTAAACTCAATTCGTTGCGGTCTAGCGCATTGCGCAAATCGGTTTCCAGTGATGCCCGTAAATTTAAACTTTCCTGCATTTCGGGAATAAAAGCGCGTATCACATTTCGTCCGGCTTGTTTGGCCTGATACATAGCCAGATCGGCGCGTTTAAGCAGTTCTTCGCTACTGGTTTCGTGGCCCAGAAACAGTACAAAACCGATGCTGCCGGTGGAATAATGCTCGACAAAAGGTTGTGGGAGTGCCGTAGTCGGTAGGGGACCGACGCGATTGAGGTTGGTTTTCAATGTGTAGAATTCAGCCAGATTACTGCGAATTTTCTCGGCAACTGTGTGAGCCTGAATGGCGGCCTCAATCTCCTGTTCATCGAGAAATTCCAGCATAATCACAAATTCATCACCGCCAAGGCGGGCTACGGTATCAACGTCCCGCACACAGTTTTGCAATCGCCGCCCCACTTCGATCAGCAATTGATCGCCCTGATCATGTCCCAGCGTATCGTTAAGCGTTTTGAAATTATCAAGATCGAGGAACATTAATGCGCCGTGAGTCTTGTTGCGATGGCTGGTGTTCAACGCCAGATTGAGCCGATCGAACAGTAGCGTGCGGTTGGGGAGTTTGGTCAGGGAATCGTAGTAAGCCAGATCTTTGATGCGCTCTTCATCGGCCTTGCGTTGACTAATATCGGTGAAGGTGCTGACATAGTTGGTAACCAGGCCTTCAGGATTGGCAATGGCCGTTATGCACAGCCATTCAGGATAGACGCCGCCATTTTTTCTTTTATTCCAGATTTCGCCTTGCCAGTATTTATCGCGATGGATGCTTTCCCACATCGTGGCATAGAATGCACTGTCATGCTGATCGGATTTGAGTATGCTCGCCGACTTGCCGATAACCTCATCGGCGCTGTAACCGGTCAATTCGGTAAACGACTTGTTGACGCGCAAGATGTTATTGTCGGCATCGGTAACGAATATGCCTTCCTGGGACTCAAACGCCGCTGCGGCAATGCGCAGTTCATGCTCGGCCTTGAGTCGCAACTTCTCGCGGTCGAAATTGTCCAGCGCGTAGGAAAGATCGTCAGTCAGTCCGCGCATCAGGTTAATCAGGTCGGGAGTAAAGTAGTACTGTTCCTCTGAGTAGACGGCAATCGCACCGATGCAGCGACCGCCACGCATCAGCGGGAATGCCGCCGCCGCGTTAATGTTTTCCGCTGCGGCCATGGGCTGCCAGGGCAGGGTAGTGGATTCAACGAAAAAATCGTTGAAAATTTTCGGCACGCCCTCCCGGATTGCCGTCCCTACCGGCCCGCGCCCCTCCGGCAATGCCTCACTCACAGAGACTTTGATGTTCTTAAGATAGCTGGAATCAGGGTGGCTGGCGGCTACTGCGCGCACCCAGCCGTCCGGTTCGGTCATGCCTACCCAGACCAGTTTGAACGCAACATGGCTGGCTATAACTTGGCATACTTCGGTCAGCAGCTTAACCTCGTCCGACTCGCGCACAATAATGTCGGCGCTCTGGGTCCATGCGGCGTACAGGTGGTTGACGCGCTCTCGCTGCAGCTCGGAATTGGACAGCGCATCCAACATTTGATTAAAACCGTGCGCGAGCACGCCAACTTCATCCTCGCCGGAAATACGGGCCCGCACATCAAGGTTTCCCTTCTCGACCTCGGAGGCTACCCGCATCAGGTGATGCAATCTTCTTGTTAGTCTTCGCGCCAATAGCATTGCGGCAGCCAATATTACCAGCGCCGCAAGCGCAATAAAATTTACGCCCATGATTACAACGGAGCGAAGGTTGGCATTAACCCCGTCCATGGACATTCCTATCCGCGCCCACCCGACATGGCGCAGCCCTGCCATTACGGGTGCAGCAACTTCAATTTGATGCGCATTGGCAAGCAATACTTGGAATTTTGGCGGAGAACTTAACAGTTTTTTATTTTGCGGGTCTGTCACGAACAGCCCGGCCTCACCAGGCCGCGTAGAGCTCAGTACTTCGCCGCGCAATGATAAAATATAGGCCCGATCGAGATCGGGTAAGCCTGCAAAGCCTTGTAACACTTCCTTCAAGCCGGCAATATCGTTGGCTAACACCCATGATGTGCTACTGCCGGCTAGCGAAGTGGCGAGCGAGTTGCTTTGCTGCATGGCGGTGCCATAAAGAAAATTGCGTTGCCGCTCGAATAGCATTCCTGCAAGTCCTATCATCATGATCAGCGCAACACTGCCAAATGACCACGCTAATTGATGTCGAATTGAACCGCTAAAAAAATTGCATCGCACTTTGTCTTGATTACGATCAGTCGTCATTATGTCTTTTTACTCTAAAGGCCGCACTGTTTTGATAAAGGTCGCAATAAATTTCTGAACCGGCCCATAACTGGCATCATTAGCCGGTTCAAAACGGGTAACCGGGATGCGCGCCAACATCTCCCGGCCTTGCTGATGCTGGTCAAGAGTAAACAGCAGCTTGGCAACTTTGTCTGTCAGCCCTGCCGGCATGTCTTTACGCACCACCCAACCGTTGTTTTGCAGCGGTTCGGTCTCCCACTTGACTTCGAGTTGGTCGGCTAACTGGGGCTTTTCCTTGCAGAATATTTTCCATGGCGCAGGCCATGTTGCTCCGGCAGCGACATGGCCGCGCAACACGTTGAGGATGGAAGACTCCTGCGAGCCGACATAGCGGTTTTCGATGTCATGGTTAATATCAATACCGTGGGTATGCAGATAATACTGGGGCATCATGGTCGCAGCCAGCGCGGTCGGCGCAGGATAGGATACGGCTTTGCCTTTGAGGTCGGCGACGGTGTTAATGCCGCTGTCGCGCCGCACCAGAATAATGCCGCGAAAATCATCGTCATCGGCCATCTTGCCGAACACGCGATAACCGTGCTTGAGCGAGTTGACGGTTTGATAAGGATTGGGCATCGCAAAATCAAAGTGTCCGCTGTAGAGCTTCCGGTCAAATTCTTCATAATTGCGCGATGCTTCCAGGATAAAATCTGCTTCCGGTATGTTTGAGTTAAGAAAATCGACAATGGGGCCGTAAACTTCAAACAGCCGCTTGGGATTGTGCAAGGGGTGGATACCGATCACATATTTAGTTAGTTTAGCTTCGCTTTGCGGACTGAAACTAGGCTCATAAATATCATCGGCCTGCCTGTCCCAGTTAGCAAACAACGGTAAATCCAGCAACAATTTCCACCAATTCGTGACGATGGTTTCTTGGTATTCAGTATTATTTATCGGTATCTGGGTGGTTTTGGCGGCTTCCAAAACAGGGGCGTCGGCAGAAACGGCAAAGTTAAGGAGCAACAGCGCTATGAGGCCATATCGGCGTAAAATTTCAATCATTATTTAAAGACGAAGGTCTGCGGCTGGTCGTCGGGTTACGCTACGTTAATCTGTAATAGGCATTATCACGTAGGAGGGGCGTATGGAATGATACCCGTAATAGCAGCGTTTTGGAATTTTTTTGGCCCTCTTTTTTGCAAATGGATATTAACTTTGCCATTACAATAAGCAAATTCTTTTTGTCATAAAAGGGTAATATGTAATTCGGTAAAATGCTCAGTTTATTATTATTCTATTTAATTATGCCTAATTTAAATATTCTCGTTGTTGAAGATGAAGACGCCATCAGAGAGATGTTGATGATGGTGCTTGAGCAGGCGGGCTTTAAGTCGATTGCGGCAGCGGATGCGGAAGAAGCGCAAAAGTCCCTTGATGAGGCTTTGCCTGATTTGATTCTGCTGGACTGGATGTTGCCGGGAGTCAGCGGTGTGGAATGGGCCAGACGCTTAAAGAAAGACCCTATGTACCGGGAGCTGCCTATCATTTTGCTGACGGCGCGAGGAGAAGAGGAGGATAAGGTTAGAGGCCTGGAAATCGGAGCGGACGATTACATGACCAAACCCTTTTCACCCAAAGAGCTAGTGGCGCGTATCCGCGCAGTTTTACGCAGAAGCGGAAAAATAAATGATCTGGCGCAAATCACGCTGGGCGATCTGGTTCTGGATACCGAACAGCACCGGCTCAGCATCGGCGATAGACAGCTGGACGTGAGCCCGACCGAGTTCCGCTTAATGCAGTTTTTTATGACCCATCCCGACAAAGTATTCAACCGAACCCAATTACTGGATCAGGTTTGGGGACGTAGCGTATACATTGAAGAACGCACCGTTGACGTGCATATACGAAGATTGCGTAAAATTCTGGGTGAACACGGCCGGGAGGATTTAGTCCAAACCGTGCGCGGTTTCGGCTACCGGTTTTCAGTGGCGGATGCGTCAACCGCTCCTGTATCCATGACGTCGTAACCGTATGGGTGTCTGGCAAAAAGAACTCATTACCGGGTTGCTGCTGTTTTTAACGGTGTTGATAGTGGGTGCAATGACCGGGCTTCTTATGCCCTTGACGCTGTTATTGACGCTGGGCATTTTAATGCGCCAGCTATTACAGATTAACCGTTTCGAGAAATGGATACGTGCAGGGGGCCGAGCTAAATATCCTAAGACCAGCGGGATTTGGGAAGAAATTTATTACCATGTTTACCGCATCAAAAAGAACGAAAAAAAACGCAAAAAGAAGCTGAGCAGAATGGTTGACCAGTTTCGGCAGTCGACCGAAGCATTACCCGATGCGGCCGTCGTTTTGGGTCCCAACGACGAGATTGAGTGGGCTAATAAAGCGGCCAGGGAAGTTTTCGGCTTGCAGCCGTCGGATAAAGGTCAACGCATCCCCAATCTTATCCGTTTTCCTGAGTTTATCCGTTATCTTAAATCCGGCAATTATAGCGAGGCCGTCATATTGCCTTCGCCTGTAAACAACCGCATCACATTGGCAGTGAGGATTATCGCCTATGGAGCGGGCTTGCGCCTGTTATTGGCTCAGGATGTTACGGAGCTGAAAAAAATGGAAAGAATGCGCAAGGATTTTGTGGCTAATGTGTCGCATGAACTCAGAACGCCGTTGACGGTACTGAAGGGTTATCTGGAAACCTTGCAGGACATGGATGACGGCGAGTCGCCGTTATTGACCACCTCGTTCCAGCAAATGCAGGGGCAGACTGAGCGCATGCAGCATCTGGTCGATGATTTGCTGTTGCTGACGCGCCTGGAAACCCAGCAGAAGAAAACCGAGTGTGTCAATGTCCCGGCTTTATTAAGCCAGATTTGCAAGGAAGCGGAGACCATGAAGGGCAAAGCTTCCGCGCCTCACCTTTATGCTGTAGGCGGTGTCCCTGCCCGGATCGAATTAAGCATGGAAACAGATGCGCATATCGTTGGCGAAGAACAGGAATTGCGTAGCGCCTTCACCAATCTGCTGGGCAATGCGCTTAAATATTCGCCGGAAGATTCCGTAGTAAAAGTGCACTGGTATCGATCGACAGACAGCATAGTGCTGGATGTCGAGGATCAGGGCGAAGGCATTGCTGCGGCCGATATTCCCCGCGTTACCGAACGGTTTTACCGGTCTGAAGTCAAACGCATTAAGAAGGTAGGCGGCACCGGCCTAGGTTTGGCTATCGTCAAGCATGTATTGATGCGGCATGAGGCCAAGTTAAACATAGCCAGTGAATTGGGCAAGGGCAGTTGCTTCAGCTGTCACTTTCCGCTTAAGCGGGTTTGTAACTGATGGGGGCTGATTCAGAATGTTATTTATTTTTACCATGAAGACCACGAAGGACTTGAAAATAAATCTAACTATTCGGTCACGGATTGCACACCCTGCAAAACCGTAGTATGGGTTCTGCTGAGCTTATAGAATTTCAGGATGCGGCGCGAGGGAACAAAGCTTTTATGAACTTCAATTGCGAAATTCCCTTTCCTTCACGGCGGCAATAAAAGCAAGTTATAAACAGTGTATTGAATCAGCGCTCTCGCTGTCCTCTACGCGTAACATCAAGAAAAATAAACCTATATCAGCGCCGATAAAGCGGACTCGACCCAACCGAAGCCTATCCTTTCCTGCTCAAGGCGCAGGTTTTTGCCTATCCGATTGTCGCGTAAATCATCATAAAGCGCCATCTCATCAGGGTTTAGCCTGGGCAGGTCGCGTAGCGTCTGTTTCTCTTCCTCGCCCCATTGCGAGTCGAACGCGAGCAAAGTGGTACGGTCCATCAGGAATGACTGCACATGATCGAACCGGCTGCGAAGCTGATCAAGAATAGCGAAGCCGTGGGTGTCGATATCGCCCCAATAGTGAATGCGGCAGCGCGAAAGCCATTTGGCCTTGCTTAACATTTCAAACCCGTATCCTGCACCGAAGATGACCAGGCTATTCTTAACCTGAGGAAAAGCCAAAAAGTTGATCTCATTTTCGGTGATGAACACATGCGTGACATCAGTATCGAGCCGGGCAAAGCTCTCCGCATCAAGGGTAATATCCTGTAAAAGGGATTCCGGTAACAGGTTATGCTCTGGATCGAGAACGCGAAAGCGGATACGCATCGGTTTGTCGCGAAACCCGTAACGCTTGGCGAATTGGCTTACGCCGGATGCCGTCTGGTCAATTGCCTCAAGCGGCAAGACGATGTCCAGTAATTCCGAAAGCACGCCGCGATGGGCTTCGATAAACTTGCTGTGCACGCCTGGAATATCTATTTGTCTTAGGTACACGCCAGGACATGGATGAGCCAGCCGCCAAGCCACGATTTCCAATAGCAGACTCCAGTCGTCACCAAGCTCCAGTGCGCGCATTGGCCGCTTAGCCAGCCACGCCAGTGCGAGCGGCTGTTTCTCGCATGTTAAATCAATCAATGCAGTGAAGCGGGCGGCATCTCGCCGTTTACCGATCAGCGCTAAGGCGTCTTCCAAGGTATCGATCCATACCTCGTGAGGTACTGCGTTTGCGCCGAATACCCGGTGCTTGAACTCGCGCATTTCCACACGGCAGTGAGACATCATCCGAAGCTCGCCGATCCAGCTGCGTACCTCGTCAAAGCGGGAAGCCATCTCGGCCGACGTAGGGCATTTAAGCGTCAAACGCTTCGGGAAT
>JALNYY010000166.1 GCA_023229605.1 Methylobacter sp. | reverse complement strand
TCCCAATTTGCAGACAGCTCGGCGGTTTTTAACCGGGTGCAGCGTTATGCCGGCGATATGTCGGAAATGGGCCGCGGCGAAGTGTTGGTTAAAATAGGCTAGCCTTTTAAATTAGCCGATTGTTCGATGCAGCCATAAAAAAGCCCCGTTTATCGGGGCTTTTTTTTATTATGGGGTCTCTTTAAATTTTTCCGTCCAGGCCCATCTGGAAATATTTATGAGTGATTTTATCCTGGTTTTCCAGTAGCCAGTCAATGTCCGGTGTGTTGGTCATGGCTTTGTGGATCGCTTGCGCCATGGCTTTGCGGTGTATATCGAAGAGAATTTGATGGTCCAAGTTGTCGTCCGTCGCAACACTCGGATTTAACCAGACTGAGCAGATAATGCCTAAATCATTGGCTTTTTCCTTGGGAATGTCGCCGGCGCGCACTGCGTCAAGCACGCCGTTAGCGATTGCCGCTTGTACTGTGCCCATCAGGATGTTGGTGTAGCGGCTGTTGTTTACCGTTACCTTGCTGACCATCAACGTCACCGGTCGCACTTGAATGTCCGTGTTTAGAATGGCAAAGACTTTGGAATGACCTTTAGCCTGATTGCCTGTCAGTGTTGCGAGTGCAATGCCTACAGGTCCGTCCAGTTCGCCGATAATAATTTCGGGTTCCGCGGCCGTACCCGGTGGGCCGCCTGCAACCAGCGCTTCGCCGGTGCGCAATATGATTCTTTCGCTCATGACTTAAAAACTCCAAATTAAAAATAGAGAAAATCGTAGAATAGCATGATTTGGATTATTTTTGAGCAGAGCCATGGCTTCGACGTTAACAGTGAGTGACCATAATCGGGATGCCGCCGGGTTAAAATATGTGTATCCGGTGTTTTCCAGGCGAGCTGGCGGCTTGTCTATCGGAATTAATTTTAACCCTAACAATGCCTGCAACTGGCGTTGTATTTATTGCCAAGTGCCCGATCTTAAAGTAGGTGCGGCGCCGGAAATGGATTTTCAGTTGCTGGAGCAAGAGTTGAGGTTTTTTCTTGATGATGTGCTCAAAGGGAATTTCTACCAGCGTTTCCATGTTGATGAAGATAAAAGGATGATCAAGGATATTGCTATTTCCGGCAATGGCGAACCGACCAGCTTAAAAGATTTTGATGAGGCTGTGGCGTTAATTGGCGAGATAGCAACAGAGGCTGGAATTTTGCCGCAGAGCAATTTTGTGTTGATTACCAATGGCAGTTTGGTGCAACGGCCTGGCGTCCAGGCGGGCCTGAATAAATTAAAGGAATATGGCGGCGAAGTATGGTTTAAGCTCGATAGCGCGACGGAAGAGGGAAGAGCTTTAATAAATAATGCCGGACAAAGCTGTCAGGCGAGCGTGGAAAATCTGTTGCTTGCGGCAAGGCTTTGTCCGACCAAACTGCAAACATGTTTAGTCGATTACGACAAGCAAGGCTTGTCCAAGAAGGAAAAAGACGCATTTCTTGATTTGCTGAGAAGTATTAAAACAAAGGGTTGTGTGCTGAAGGGTGTGATGTTGTATACGATTGCGAGGCCGTCTCTCCAGCCGGAAGCCGGTCGGCTGGAGAGGTTGCCGGTGGAGACGATGAATGCTTTTGCTGATGAAATCAGGCTTTTGGGTTTTGATGTCTTAGTGTGCTGGTGAGCGGTGGTTAGCTTTTGATGTCCAGCAGGGAGCCAATTGTTTTTTTATCGGTTTCAATTAATTTAACTGCGGCGGAGGTTTCCAGTTCGGCTTCTTTTAAGCTGAGTACCGGTTTGATAATGTCACTGGAATTGAATTCTGAACTGCCGACTTCATCGTTTTGTATGGGTAATCTAGCTATGACTTCAGCTGCATCTGCTGATTTATGCTGGGCAGTATTGATTAGGTTCACTGCGCTGGTAGTTGGTGTAATGTTCATTTCGTACCCCTTATGCATTGAATTGGCGTTAAGCTAATACTACATCCATATGGGCAAGATGCAAAGATTGGATTGTGGATATATAATTGAAATGCGAATAGTAAGGCATTTTTTTAACGATGAGCGACTAAGCGCATGCGGTTTTTTAAATTTATGGCTTGTCGTATTTACATAATTCAAGATATAATCTCCAGTTCATTCAAAGTGCGAATGTGGCGGAACTGGTAGACGCGCTGGATTTAGGTTCCAGTAGGTTATCCTGTGAGAGTTCGAGTCTCTCCATTCGCACCACCCAATTCATAAATAAGAGTTAGCGTTCATCGTTAACTTTTCAGTTCTTTTGATCCGTTTCCGGTATTCTATTCAAATCTTATTCAAATCTTATTCAAATTTTAGTTGAGGTAAAGAAATGCAAGTTTCTGTCGAAAAGACATCAGAATTAAGCAGAAAAATGACTGTTAGCGTACCTGAAGAAGTTGTTCAGGAAAAAATGGCGGCACGTTTAAAGTCGTTAGCGCGTGAAGTTAAAGTTGATGGCTTTCGTCCGGGTAAAGTACCCCAGCATGTCATTAAGAAAATGTATGGAGACCGGGTGCGTGGTGAAATAGCCGGAGATCTGGTTGAAACCACTTATTTTGAAGCATTGAAGGAGCAGGATTTAAGACCTGCCGGCTATCCGCATATTCATTCATCAGATGAAGCTGACGGTTTTAAATACACTGCCGAGTTTGAGATTTATCCCGAGATCTCACTGGAAGGCATTGATCAGATTGAAGTGTCGCGTCCTGTTGCGACCGTTCAAGATGTCGATGTTGACGGCATGATTGAGAAACTAAGAACACAAAAGAAAAGTTGGTCCATTGTTGAACGCGCATCCCAGGAACATGATCGTGTGACGATCAGTTTCTCGGGCGTTTCCGAGGGCGGGAACTTTACCGATGGAAAAGTAGAGAATTATTCGGTTGAAATTGGCGCGAAACAAATGATCCCTGGATTTGAAGAAAATCTGATTGGTCTCAGTGCGAGTGCTAAGAAAACCTTTGAAGTGCCTTTTCCGGAAGAATATGGTAATGAAAAATTGGCCGGTAAAGTGGCTGAGTTTGAAATTGAAGTCATTAGTGTTGAAGAGCCTGTACTACCGGAAATCGATGATGTTTTCATTAAGGCATATGGCATAGACGGTTCGGTCGATGCTTTCCGTGAAGATATTAGAAATAATCTGGAAAGTGAGCTCGAACAGGCATTGCGCGGTAAGCTGAAAAACGCAGTGATGAATGCGTTATCTGAAAAAATTCAGATTACCGTTCCAAATACATTGGTTGATCAGGAAGTCGAGAGTATGATGAAACCATACATCGAAACCGCCAAAAGACAGAAAATGAAGCTGGAAGATTTGAAATTGCCTAGAGATGTTTTTGAAGAACAGGCAAGACGTCGTGTTGCGCTGGGGTTGATTTTAAGTGAAATTATTCATGCAAATGATATTAAGGTGGACGAGAATAAAGTCCGTTCTACTATTGAAGACATGGCGAAAAGTTACGAACGTCCTGGAGACGTGGTTGAATGGTATTATTCCGATGAAAGCCGGTTGAATGATGTGCGGCAGATGGTTTTGGAAAATCAGACCATCGATTGGCTGGTTGCGCGCGCAAATGTGACTGATGAGACTATAAGTTTTAGCGATGCTATGAGCAAACAAGGATAAGGGGTTTAAAATGTATAACCAGTACATAAAAAATCAAATGATGGCTCCGGAAGCGGCAGGTGGATTGGTTCCTATCGTTATTGAGCAAACTGCTCGAGGTGAGCGTTCTTTCGATATTTATTCGAGATTATTAAAAGAGCGGGTGATCTTTCTGGTAGGGCAGGTTGAAGATTACTCGGCTAATCTGATTGTTGCCCAGCTGCTTTTTTTGGAATCGGAAAATCCCGACAAAGATATTCATTTATACATCAATTCGCCAGGCGGCTCAGTGACGGCGGGCATGTCAATTTATGACACCATGCAATTTATTAAACCTGATGTCAGCACTATGTGTATTGGTCAAGCCGCCAGTATGGGGGCATTGCTTCTGACTGGTGGAGCAAAAGGCAAGCGTTATTGTTTGCCTCATTCAAGAATGATGATTCACCAGCCACTGGGCGGTTATCAGGGACAGGCTTCTGATATTGATATTCATGCTAAAGAAATTCTATTAATCAGGGAGAAATTGAATAAAATTCTTTCCGATCATACCGGTCAGCCGATAGAAAAGGTTCAACAAGACACGGATAGGGATAACTTCTTAAGTGCAAATGATGCTGTTAGTTATGGTCTGATTGATCAAGTACTGTCGAGCAGGGCAACTGTTGCTGATAAATAACGGTTGGTATTTTTTTTTGAATTTCGATATATTCTTTGCCCTATTGAAAGTAAAAACATCATCTCTGGATGTTTGCGGGAGTCCAATTTATGAGTAATGACAAAAACAGCAAAGATGACGATAAACTGCTTTATTGTTCTTTTTGCGGTAAAAGTCAGCATGAGGTCAGAAAGCTTATTGCAGGACCGTCAGTTTATGTCTGTGATGAATGTGTAGATCTTTGTAATGATATTATAAAAGACGAATTACAGGATGATTCCTCTTCTTTTGGCGGCGGAGAGTTGCCCAAGCCGAAAGAGATAAAAGAAGAGCTTGATAATTATGTTATCGGGCAGGAAAATGCGAAAAAGATTTTGGCGGTGGCCGTTTATAATCACTATAAACGCCTGCGCAGCAAGTCAAAGAAAGATACGGTTGAATTAGCAAAAAGCAATATTTTATTAATCGGGCCTACCGGTTCAGGGAAGACCTTGCTGGCTGAGACCTTGGCGCGTTTACTGGACGTGCCGTTTACTATCGCCGATGCAACTACGCTGACCGAAGCCGGTTATGTGGGTGAGGACGTAGAAAACATCATTCAGAAGATTCTGCAAAAATGTGATTACGATGTAGAGAAGGCTGAAACCGGTATCGTTTATATCGATGAAATCGATAAAATATCCAGAAAATCCGATAATCCGTCGATTACCCGTGATGTTTCGGGGGAAGGTGTTCAGCAGGCTTTATTGAAACTGATTGAAGGCACCATCGCTTCCGTTCCTCCTCAAGGTGGACGGAAACACCCGCAACAGGAGTTTTTGCAAGTTAATACGGCTAATATTCTGTTCATAGTCGGAGGTGCTTTTGCCGGTTTGGATCGGGTTATTAAAGATCGCTCGGAGAAAGGGGGGATTGGTTTCTCGGCCGAAATAAAAACCAAAGACGAATCTAAAAATATTGGCCAGCTGTTTGCCGAAGTCGAGGCTGAAGATCTGATTAAATATGGCTTGATTCCTGAGTTTGTTGGCCGCCTTCCGGTTGTTGCTACATTAGAGGAACTGGATGAGAAAGCGTTAGTGCAGATATTGACCGAACCTAAAAATGCGCTGATCAAACAATACAAACATTTATTTGAGATGGAAGGCGCTGAGCTGGAATTTCGGGATGATTCTCTAGTTGCAATTGCCCGTAAAGCCATGGAAAGAAAAACCGGGGCGAGAGGGTTAAGGACAATTGTTGAAAATGTCCTGTTGAACACCATGTACGAGCTGCCGTCGGCGGATAACATTTGCAAAGTTGTTGTTGACGGCAGCGTTATTTTAGGTGAGTCAGAGCCCATTCTGGTTTATGAAGCCGAAAAGAAAAAAGCTTCTGCCGAATCTTAAAAAATCTATTGCCGTATGATAAAAAGGGAGCCTTTATTTTTAAAGCTCCCTTTTTTTATGCAGTAGATAATCTAAAGATACTATTTTTGAATCGGCAGCCTTGCTATTTTAATTAACGCCCCCATAATTTTTCTTTCTAAGAAAGATTGGTAAGGTTCCATTTATGGAAACGCAAAAAATGACAGAGTTACAACAAATAAATGTGCTGATTCCGGTTTTGCCGCTCAGAGATGTAGTTGTTTATCCGCACATGGTCATTCCCTTGTTTGTCGGCAGGGAAAGGTCGATTGACGCTTTAGATGCCGCGATGAAGGACAATAAACAAATTTTATTGGTCGCGCAAAAAGAGGCGGAAGTTGATGAGCCGGATATTGCTGATCTTTATGAGATCGGCACCTTGGCTAATATCCTGCAGATGCTGAAATTGCCCGATGGAACAGTCAAGGTTCTGGTTGAGGGGATTCAGCGCAGCAAAGTAGTGCACTACAAAGAAACAGAAAACTATTTTTCTGCCGTGGTGACGGAAATCCAGGACGTTCTGAAATTAACCGAGCAAGAGCAGGATGTATTACAGCGGACGGTGATTAATTCGTTTGATCAATATGTTAAGCTGAATAATAAGATTCCGCCGGAAGTCTTGAATTCGCTGTCCGGTATTGATGACCCAAGCCGGCTTGCCGACACTATGGCAGCTCATATGACTTTAAAGGTCAATGAAAAGCAGGCTATTCTTGAAACAGCAGATATTGAAAAGCGTCTTGAAGATTTGATGACGTTAATGGAAGGAGAGGTTGATCTTCTGGAGATGGAGAAAAGGATCCGGGTGCGCGTTAAGCAGCAAATGGAGAAGAATCAAAGGGAATATTATCTGAATGAACAGATGAAGGCGATTCAAAAAGAATTGGGGGATATGGATGACGTACCCAATGAAATTGAAGAGCTGGCGAAGAAGATCGAAAACGCAGGCCTGTCAAAGGAAGCCAAAACAAAAGCGGATGCAGAGCTTAGTAAGCTTAAGCAGATGTCGCCTATGTCAGCCGAGGCAACTGTGGTGCGTAATTATATTGACTGGATGGTCAATGTGCCCTGGAAGAAAAAAACCAAAGTACGGCATGATTTAAAGGTTGCTGAGCAGGTTTTGGAAGCAGAACATTATGGTTTAGATAAGGTTAAAGAACGCATTCTTGAATATCTTGCCGTTCAACAACGGGTGAAACAGCTCAAAGGGCCGATTTTGTGTTTGGTGGGGCCCCCGGGCGTAGGCAAAACCTCGCTGGGCGAGTCTATTGCAAGAGCAACCAACCGCAAATATGTGCGCATGGCCTTGGGCGGTGTGCGTGATGAGGCCGAAATTCGCGGGCATCGTCGAACTTATATAGGCTCTATGCCGGGTAAGATTTTGCAGAATCTGGCTAAAGTGAAAACGAGGAACCCGATGTTTTTGCTCGATGAAATCGACAAAATGGCGGCCGATTTTCGAGGAGACCCCGCGTCGGCTTTATTGGAGGTGCTGGATCCCGAGCAGAATCACACTTTTTCGGATCATTATCTGGAAGTGGATTTTGATTTGTCTGATGTGATGTTTGTAGCCACTGCCAATACCATGAATATTCCCCCGGCATTGCTGGATAGAATGGAAGTTATACGCATTGCCGGTTATACGGAAGACGAAAAAATCAATATCGCAATCCGGTATTTGATCCCAAAACAGGTTAAAAATAACGGTCTTAAAGAGCGGGAAATTCAGATATCGGAAGAAGCTGTCAGGGATATGATTCGTTATTACTCTCGAGAAGCCGGTGTTCGGAGTCTTGAGCGGGAAATTTCGAAAATTTGCCGTAAAGTGGTTAAGGATTTGTTATTGAAACCGAAAAAAACCAAAGTTGTGGTTAATTCCGGGAATTTGGATAAATATCTGGGGGTTAAACGTTTTCATTACGGTCTTGCTGAAGAGAAGGATCAGATTGGGCAGGTTACCGGCTTGGCTTGGACCGAAGTGGGGGGCGAATTATTAACTATCGAGACGGCGGTAATTCCGGGAAAAGGTAAACATTCGGCAACGGGTAAGCTCGGGGATGTTATGAAAGAGTCAATTGAAGCCGCGATGACCGTGGTCAGGAGTCGATCAGAGATTCTGGGAATTGATAATGAGTTGTTTCAGAAGAACGATATACATATCCATGTGCCGGAAGGCGCTACGCCAAAAGATGGTCCGAGTGCCGGCGTGGGCATGTGTACAGCCATTATCTCAGCCTTGACCAAAATACCTGTTCGCGCCTGTGTAGCCATGACAGGTGAAATTACCTTGCGAGGGGAGGTACTGCCTATCGGGGGCTTAAAAGAAAAGCTCCTGGCAGCTCATCGAGGTGGAATAACAACGGTCTTGATTCCTGCTGAGAATGAAAAAGATCTGGCTGAAATACCGGAAAATATCAAGAAAAATCTCGATATAAAGCCTGTTCATTGGATAGATGAGGTGTTGGAAGTCGCTTTGCAATATATGCCCGTTCCTGTTGAAAAAATAGAAACTGAAGAGCAAGGAAAAAATGAAGCCGATGCAGTTAAAACAATCAAACAGGGGCTAACAGCGCATTAACTGAATTTGTTGTTTTGTTAAGTAATTGGCAAAACCGCAAAAATCAGGGCTTCCGGGGTGGTAATGCTTGACACTGCGCAAGCCCAGTTGTTATAAATACCGGTGTTTTTTGTGCTGCCGAGGATGGGGCATCAAGAATTATCACGCTGGGCTTTTAGAATATAACTTTAAAAATGACTTCCTAAGGGGGAATAATGAATAAATCGGAACTTATTGACGCTATAGCAGAATCTGCTGAATTAACTAAAGCGGATGCGGGTCGTGCATTAGATGGCTTTATTGGTGCAGTTACAAAAGCCTTAAGCAACGGTGATTCAGTTGCTTTAGTTGGATTTGGAACATATGCCGTAAAAG